>JAXDHK010000374.1:0-12300 GCA_034664545.1 Solirubrobacteraceae bacterium | reverse complement strand
GAGGTGATGCGCGCCCTCGAGGCGACCGGTCACCCGGCCCCGGCCCCGGCGAGCTGGCTCGACGCCGCTCCGGCGTCGGCCCCCTCCCCGGCGGGGACCCAGGCGCCCCGGGCCCCGTCGCGGCCGGCCCGCAGTCCCAACCGACCGGCGACGACGACCCGCTCGGACCCCGCCCCGCCGACCCGTTCGGGCCGGGTCGAGCCCTTCCGGGCCGTCGCCGCCGGCCGGGTCCCGGCCGGGTCGGGCCCGTCGAACAAGACCCAGGCCGAGCTCGACCGCGAGCGGGCCCGGGCGATCATCGCCAACCAGGCCGCGGCTCTCCGGCCCCGGGCCTGGCCCCGGTCCGCCGAGACGACGGCCAACCCGCCGCGTTCGATCGCGGCCGCCCCGGCTCCGGTTCCGGCGCCCGCCCCGGCCGGGGTCCCGGCCGGGCCCGTCGATCGCAACCGGGAGCTCCAGGAGCGCTCGGGCTGGGCCTGGCTGCGTCCGTTCAGCTCCTACGACGACTACGAGCAGACGCTCCACGACCTCGGGGAGATGGACCGGCGTCCGGGAACCGACGATCCCCGGACCGACGACGGCGGCCACCACCACGACACCAAGCGGCGCGAGCCGACCCCGGCCTGATCGACCGCCGGTCCCGGTCCCGGCCGCCGCGGCGGCCGGGCCGGTCCGGTTGTTCCCGGGGGCCGAGGGCCTAGTCTGGGTACCGTGGCTCCGCTCTCCTCGCTCGAACCCCAGCACCGCGCGGTGATCTCGCTCGTCCTGACCAAGGGCAAGACCTACTCCGAGATCGCCGGGCTCCTCGACATCGACCTCGAGACCGTGCGCGTCCGGGCCCACCAGGCGCTCGACGCCCTCGGCCCGACCGACGTCTCTCGACCGACCCCGGGCCGGCGGGCCGCGATCTCCGACTATCTCCTCGGCCAGGAGCCCGGCCGCGCCCCGGAGACCCTGGCCTACCTCGAGCAGTCCGTCGCCGGCCGGTCCTGGGCCCGGGCGGTCGCTCCCGAGCTCGCCGCGCTCGCCGGTGGTCCGCTCCCCGCGGTCCCGCCCGAGCCCCCCGCCCCGGGCGAGCCGGCGGCATCCCCGACCGCCGCCGCGGTCGACCCGCCACCCGCCACCGAGCTCCCGCCCCCCGCGATCGACCCGCCACCGGCCACCGAGCCGCCACCCCCCGCGATCGACCCGCCACCGGCCACCGAGCTCCCGCCCCCCGCGATCGACCCGCCGCTCCCCGCGATCGACCCGCCGCCCCCCGCGATCGACCCGTCACCCGCCACCGAGCTCCCGCCCCCGGCGGTCGACCCGCCACCCCCGACCCGGGTCCCTCCGGCAGCCGCCAAGCGGGCGACGCCGCGGAAGACCCCGCCCGATCCCGCCCCCGCCTCGCCGGCAGCGGATCCACCGGTCGCGGCGACCACCGGCCCAGAGCCAGAGCCGTCGCCCACCGGGGACGCGGCGCCCCCGCCGACCCCGGGCCTCGCCCCGGCGTCCCCGTTGATCTCCCGCCGGGGGGGCCTGTTGCTGATCCTCGGCGCCCTCGCCGTGCTCGCGGTGGTCGTGGTCATCGCGATCGTCGGCCTCGGCGGGCACTCGTCCCCCGGCCGGACGACCGCCGCCAAGCCGGCGACGACCACGACGCCGGCCCGGCTCATCGCCCAGATCACCCTGACCCCGGCCCGCGGAGAGCGCGCCCGCGGCTTCGCCGCCGTGATCCAGCGGGGCGCCGAGCGGGTCATCGCGATCGCCGCCAGCGGCCTGCGACCGACCTCCAGGCAGTTGATCTACGGGGCCTGGCTCTACAACACGCCGGCCGACTTCAAGCTGGTCGGCTACGTCCCCCAGATCAAGACCGACGGCAAGGTCAGCGCCGCCGCCCCGCTCCCGGCCGGAGCCGCGCGCTTCCACACGTTCGTCGTGACCCGCTCGACCGCGGCGGCGAGCTCCCGGCCCGGGGCCATCATCCTCCGGGGGACCATCCCCGCCGGGGCCGCCGGCTGATCCCGCCGCCCCGGGTCAGGCGAGCAGCTTCCCGGGGTTCATCACCCCGGCCGGATCGAGCCGGCTCTTGACCGACCGGAGCACGTCGACCCCCAGGCCGCCGACCTCCTGGCCGAGCCAGGACGCGTGGTCGCGGCCGATCCCGTGGTGGTGGGTGATCGTCCCCCCGCCGGCCACGATCGCCTCGGCGGCGGCCGACTTGGCGGCCCACCACTGGTCGATCTCCCGGCCCTCCTCCTGACGAGCGACGAAGGTGAAGTAGAGCGAGGCCCCGGACTCGTAGAGGTGGGAGATGTGGCAGAGCACGACCGGAGGTGTCCCCCGGGCGGCCAGGGTCTCGTCCAGGGCCGCGGTGATCGCCTCCCGGAGGCCGGGGAGCGCCGACCACTGGCCGGCGGTCTCGACCGTCTCGACCATCACCCCCCGGTCGAGCAGGTCGTCCCGGAGGTACGGGGCTCCGAAGCGTCCGGCCGCCCAGGCCCGGCCGGGGGCGGCGCCGAGGGGGAGTCCGCCCGCCCGGCGCAGCAGGGTCAGGCTGTCGGTCCGCCGCCGCCCGACGTCCTCGGCCTCCCCCTCCCACCCGAGGATCGCCAGGCACCCCCCGGCGTAGCCCCGGGCCCGGATGTAGCCCCGCCCGGCCAGCCCCTTGATCCCCCCGTCGCCGGCGAGGGCCAGGGACAGGCGGGTCTCCTCCTCGTCGGACAGGCGGGCGATGTCCGGGGCCCGGCGCTCCTGGGCGACCAGGCGCAGGGCCTGGGTCCCGGCCTCGAAGGTCTCGAAGAACATGCCCTCGTAGGCGGTTGCCTCCGGCCGGGGCCGGACCCGGAGGGCGAGCTCGGTGATCACCCCGAACGCCCCCTCCGACCCGACCACGAGCTCCCGGATCGACGGCCCGGCACCGCTCGCCGGGAGCGCCGCCAGGGCGAGCTCGCCGGCCGGAGCCCGGAGGCGAAGTCCGGTGACGAGGTCGTCGATCCGCCCGTAGCCGGTCGACGCCTGCCCGGCCGACCGGGTCGCCGCGCACCCGCCGATCGTCACGTACTCGAAGCTCTGGGGAAAGTGCCCGAGCGTCAGCCCGTGCCCGGCGAGCTCGGCCTCGAGCGCCGGCCCCCGGGTCCCGGCCCCGGCCAGGACGGTCAGCGACTCCCGGTCGATCCCGCCGAGACCCCGGAGGTCCCGGAGGTCGAGCGCGATCACCGCGTGGTGGCGGCCCCGGACCGGGGCGACGCCCCCGACCACGCTCGTCCCCCCGCCGAACGGCACCACCGCCACCCCCTCGCGCCCGCAGGATCGCACCAGCGCCCCGACCTGCTCGTCGGACTCCGGGAAGACGACCGCGTCGGGTGCCGCGTCCGGGGTCCCGGCCCGGAGGCGGACCAGGTCGGGGTAGCCCTTCCCGGCCGCGTGGAGCACCCGCACCGCGTGGTCGCCGACCACCCGCCCCGGACCGACCGCGGCCTCGAGGGCGCGCTGGGCCCGGGGGCGCAGCCCGGACGGCGGGAGCTTGACCTCCTCGAGGGCCACCGGCCCCCGCTGGCCCTCCCCCATTCCGACCTCCTCGCGCAGGAGGGCCGCCGCCGGCTCGGGCAGTGACGACGCCCGGTCGGGGTCCCCCCACCCCCACCAGCGCATCTCGCTTCTAGCCATGGATGCGGCCGAGCTCGACCAGCGCCTGGTCGAGCTCCGCCCCGCCCACCCGGCGGTTGGCCCCGAGGCGCGAGAGCCCGACCGGGGCCTGCCGGAGCGACAGGGTGACCCGCGTCGCCGTGCCCGCGTCCCCGGCCTCGGGCGCCGGCGCCAGCTCGATCGTCACCTCCGCCCGCCCGACGATCCGCTCGAACGGCGTCCCGGTGACCTTCCGGCGCCACCGGCACCGCCGGGGACGCGTCTGCTCGACCACGGCGTAGTGCGCCCGGACCGTGTGCCCCCGCCGGCTCTCGAGCACCTGGGTGAAGCTCTCCGGATCGACGTCCTCGACCCGCTCGACCCCCGGCCACCACCGGGGCAGGTGGTAGGGGTCGCCGACCGTCGCCCAGAGGCTCTCCGGCGATTCGGTGAAGGTCGCGCTCCGGCGGGTGGTCGACACCTACTCCGCCTCCGCCCCGTAGGCGATCAGCGCCTCAACCGGGACCGGCGCCAGGCGGGCCCGGCCGTCCAAGAAGGCGAGCTCGATCACGAAGCTCGCCCCGACCACCGTCCCGTCCAGGCGTCCGACCAGCTCGCACAGGGCTCCGGCCGTCCCCCCCGTGGCCAGGAGGTCGTCGTGGACGAGGACCCGGCGCCCGGCGACCGGGGGGTCGGTGTGGAGCGCGAGCGTCGCGCTGGCGTACTCGAGCTCGAAGGTCGCGCTGATCGACTCGGCCGGGAGCCGGTTCGGCTTGCGCGCCGGGACGAAGCCCGCTCCGAGGCGGGCGGCCAGGGCCGGGCCGAGGAGGAAGCCCCGGGCCTCGGCCCCGATGACCAGGTCCGGGGCCAGGGGGCCGGCGGCTCGGGCCAGGGCGTCGATCGCGGCCTCGAGCGCTTCGGCGTCGGCCAGGAGCGGGGTGATGTCCTTGAACACGATGCCCGGCTTCGGGAAGTCGGGCACGTCGCGGATGAAAGCCCGCAGGTCCCCCGGGCCCATCAGGCGGTCAGTTCGCGATCTTCCGCAGGTCGCGGATGAGCAGCAGGTGCTTGAGGTGGGTGGCCACGACCGCCAGGTTCTCGAGCGCCTCGACCGCCTCCTTGCGCCGCTCGGGGTTGCGCGAGCGCAGGGCCGGCTCGAGGATCTGCTGGAGGAGGCTCGCCTCCCGGTCGGCTGAGGACCGGAAGACCCGGAGGTTGCGCCCCCCGACCCCGTACCGGGCGAGCTCGGTGACCGCCCGGATGATCTCCCGCTCGGTGTCGTCGAAGCACTTGACCCCGGCCCGGACGACCCCCTTGATGACGCCGTACTCCTCGAGCTCCTGGACCAGCTTCGGGTTGGCCTGGGTCTCCTCGATCACGTCCTCGAGCGAGTAGTAGGCCGTCGCCTCGGTCACGCTCACCGTCGGCCGCCACCGCCGGCGCGGCTCGGCCCCGGCCTTCTGGGCGCCGCCCGGGGCCACGGCGACCGCCTCGGGCGCGCCCGCCCGCCCGGCGGCCAGCTCCTGGCGGATGACCCGGAGCGGGAGGAACTCGTCGCGCTGGAGGCGAAGGATCGTCCGCAGCCGGGCCACGTCGTTGGGGCTGTAGAGCCGGTATCCACCCGGCGTCCGCCGCGGGGTCAGGAGCTTCTGATCCTCGAGATAGCGGATCTTCGAGATCGAGATGTCCGGGAACTCCTGGGTCAGGGCCTTGCACACCGCCCCGATGGTCAGCGACTTCTGAACCGGCCGCGGCGGGTCGGGCAGCTCTATGTCCGGAACCGAGCTCATCGGGACCGGAACGTCAGCTTGTACTTCCCGATCTGGAGCTCGTCCGCGTCGGCCAGCCGCTGGGAGTCGATCCGCGACCGGTTGACGTAGGTTCCGTTCAGCGACCCGCAGTCGTCGAGGTACCAGTCGCTCGCCCGTCTGATCAGGAGGGCGTGGTCCCGGGAGACGGTCACGTCGTCGAGGAAGACGTCGGCGTCCGGCCGGCGTCCGATCGTCATCCGCTCTCCGGCGAGGGGAAAGCTCTCCCCCACCCGGCCCCCGCCCGACCGGATGATCAGGGCCGCGCCCTGGGCGACGACCTCGTCGAGGTCGACCGGGATGAACTCCCCCGTCTCCCCGACCCGGTAGGTCGCCGTCGCCGGGTCCCCCCCGGCGTCCCCGACGACGAGGTGGGCCCCGCACTTCTGGCAGTAGTTCGCGCCCTCCGGGTTGGCGAACCCACACTCGGCGCAGTGGAGAGCCACGAGCCGCCGCGCTCTCGGCCTAGGCGTTTTCGGGCGCGGTCCCGCCGGACCCGCGGCCGGCGAGGATGTCGCTCAGGCGCTGGAGGTCGGCCCCGCTGATGAGGTCCTCGCCGCCCTCGTTCTTCTTGCGCAGCCGGTTGACCAACTCGGCCCGGAGGATGTCGATCTTGCCGTGCAGGATCCGCCGGCGGTAGGAGATCTCGACCTCCTCTTCGCTGAGCTGGTGAATCAGGTCCTTCAACTCGGGGTCGGTCAGCGCGCCGAGGTCGGGAAAGGTGTCCATGGGTTCGGTGTCCTCCAAGCGGGTCCGGGCTGCGGGAGTATAACCTGGCCCGCCGTAGGGTCAAGCTGAGCTTGAGGCTACAGGATGGGGCCGGCGGCCGGCGGTGGGTGCTCGGAGGGCCGGGAAGGCTCGACTCCCGGGCCGGCCCGGCGGGCCTCGAGCTGGCGCATCCCGTCCCGGAAGTAGAGGACGGTCGCCACCCACCCGAGCGAGAGGCCCGCGTAGAGGAACCCCTCGCCGACCGTCCGGGCCCCGGTCAGGCCGAGGAAGACCCCGAGCATCGTCGGTCCGACCGCGATCCGCCCCGGCCAGTTGATCCGCAGCTCCAGCCCCTTCTTCACCCAGACCGGCCCGACCCCCAGCATCAGGACCTCCCGGGCCAGGAGGGCGACGATCGCCCACCGGGGAAGGAGGTCGTATGACCAGCAGACGACCACCCCCGAGACGACCAGAGCCCGATCGATCAGCGGGTCGAGGAGGGCGCCGAGCCGGCTGTACTGGCCGGTGATCCGGGCGGCGATCCCGTCGGCGTAGTCGGTGACCCCGGAGATGAAGTACAGGGTCGCCGCCAGGGCGTCGATCCCGTCGGGCGTCTGATAGACGAGGACGAGGAAGACCGGGATCAGGGCGGCCCGGACGTAGCCGATCGCGTTGGGGATGGTCCACGGCCGCCACGGGGCGTCCGGACGCGTCGCCTCCGGGGGCGGTCCCGACCGGTCGAGGCCGAACAGGCGCCGCTTGGTCAGGGTGTGCTGCGCCACCGGTCCTCCACCCCCGCGACCGCCGCCTCGACCGGAGACGACGGGACGCCCGGGAGCGACTCCCTCCCCCGCCGGCGCTGGGTCTCGATCTCCCCGGTCTCGAGCGTCCGCCGCCCGACGGTCAGGCGCAGCGGCGCCCCGAGGAGCTCGGCGTCGGCGAACTTCTGCCCCGGGCCGATGTCCCGGTCGTCGTAGAGCACGTCGAGGCCGGCCGCCTCGAGTCCGGCGTAGAGCGACTCGGCCAGCTCGCGCTCGGCCGTCCCCGGCTTGCCGATCACGACCAGGTGGACGTCGTACGGGGCGATCGACCGGGGCCAGGAGATGCCGTGGTCGTCGGCGTACTGCTCGACCGCCGCCGCCGCGATCCGGGCCGGGCCGAGGCCGTAGGACCCCATCCAGATCAGCTGCTCCTTGCCCTGCTCGTCGAGGTAGCGCGCCCCGAGCGGCGCGGAGTACCGGGTCCCGAGCTTGAAGATGTTCCCGACCTCGATCGCCGGCTGGATCTCGATCGGATGGCCGTCGACCAGGTCGCCCGGCTCGACCGACCGGACGTCGGCCCGGTCGAAGGCGAAGTCCCGGCCCGGCTCGACCCCCCGGAGGTGGGTGTCCGACGTGTTGGCCCCGGTGACGTACCCCCCGGGCCCGACGGCCTCGTCGAGGACGATCGGCACCTGGTCGTCGATACCGACCGGACCGATGAACCCCGGCGGGCCGAGCAGCGCGACGATCTCCTCGTCCCGGGCCGCCCGCCACGGGGCGCCGAGCGCGTTGGTCAGCTTGATCTCGTTGACTCGGTGGTCGCCGCGCACGATGACGAGTACGAGGCCCCGGTCCTCGACGATCACCGGGAACGCCTTGAGCAGGGCGCCCGGGCCGAGGCCGACGGCGGCCGAGACCTCGGCCACCGTCTTGAGGCCGGGCGTCGCGACCGGCTCGGGCGCCGCCAACCCCGGCGGGAGCTCGACCGGTTGGGGCTCGGCGCTCGCGACCTCGACGTTCGCCGCGTACCCCGGGGCCAGGACGATCTCGTTCTCCCCGGCCGGGCACGGGGCCATGTACTCGTGGGCCCCACTCCCCCCCATCATCCCGACGTCGGCCTCGACCCGGTACCACCGCAGGCCGCTGCGCTCGAAGATCCGGTCGTAGGCCCCCACGTGCTTCTCGTAGCTCTCGGCCAGGCCGGCCGGGTCCCGGTCGAAGGTGTAGGAGTCCTTCATGATGAACTCGCGGGTTCGGAGGACCCCGGCCCGCGGCCGGGGCTCGTCGCGCTCCTTGACCTGGAAGTGGTAGAGGATCAGCGGGAGGTCGCGGTAGGACCGAACGAGCTGGGCCACGTGCGAGGTGACGACCTCCTCGTGGGTCATGGCCAGGACGAGCTCGGCTCCCTTGCGGTCCTTGAGCTTGAAGAGCTCGTCGATCCCGGCCCGGCCCGTCCGCTTCCAGAGCTCGGCCGGCTGGAGCACCGGCATCAGCATCTCCTGGGCCCCGATCCCGTCGAGCTCCTCCCGGATCAGCCCGACCACCTTCTGGTGGACGCGCCACCCGGCCGGGAGCCAGGTCCACAGGCCGGCGCCGACCTGGCGGATCAGGCCGGCCCGGACCATCAGCTTGTGCGAGATGGCCTCGGCGTCGCTCGGGGGCTCCTTCTCGGTCGGCAGGAGATAGCCGGCTAGGCGGGTCATCGCCGCCAAGCCTAACCGGGAGGCGGGCGCCGGGGGCCCTCGCTGGATAGTGTGCGCCTGCGGCCAGTAACCCGAACTTGTCAAGGAGACCCATGCCCTACACCGTTCCGCCGTTGCCCTACGCCCCCGACGCGCTCGAGCCCCACATCGACGCCCGGACGATGGAGATCCACCACGACAAGCACCACCAGGCCTATGTCGACAAGGTCAACGACGCCTTGGCCGGGACCGGGCTCGAGGACACCCCGATCCAGGAGATCCTCGGTGACCTCGACCAGGTTCCCGAGGACAAGCGGACCGCCGTGCGCAACAACGGCGGCGGCCACTTCAACCACAGCCTGTTCTGGGAGTGCATGAGCCCGGACGGGGGCGGCGAGCCCGACGGGGATCTGAAGGCGGCGATCGACGCGGCGTTCGGGTCCTTCGGCGACTTCCAGGCCAAGCTCAAGGCGGCCGGCATCGGTCAGTTCGGGTCGGGCTGGGCCTGGCTCATCCACGACGGGTCCGGCCTGGCCGTCGTCTCGACGCCCAACCAGGACAACCCGATCTCGACCGGCCAGGCCCCGCTCCTCGGGGTCGACGTCTGGGAGCACGCCTACTACCTGAGCTACCAGAATCGCCGGCCCGACTACCTCGACGCGTGGTGGAACACCGTCGACTGGAGCGTCGTCGCCCAGCGGCTGTCCACCCTCGGCTGACTGACGCCGGCCGGGATGGGAACCGCTACCTTCCGGTCGCCGATCCGTTCCTAACGTGGAGGGCGCCCCCGAGCACCGAGGCTGGGCGGGCGCCCTTCCTTCCTCGACACGCGACGCCCCGAGGCCCATGAACCGCACAAAGCTGCTGTCGCTCCTGCTCGTCCTCGCCGCGACCGGCCCGCTCGGGGTGATGCGCGCCGCCCCGGCCCTGGCCGGTCCCCTCCAGGTCTCGATCATGATGGACGACGACCAGCTGGTAAACGGGACCGACAAGCGCCGCGACAAGGCGCTCCGGCAGATGAAGGCGCTCGGGGTCGAGTACGTCCGGGCCACCGTCCTCTGGAGCGTCGTGGCCCAGGGAACCAAGCCCGGGCACTTCAACCCGGCCAACCCCGCGGCCTACCCCCACCACAACTGGGACCGGTTCGACAACCTCGTCAGCTCGGCCCAGGCCCTCGGGATGGGGGTCTACTTCGACGTGACCGGCCCCGGGCCCCGCTGGGCGATGGGCAAGGCCCCGGCCAGTCAGCGCAAGAGCCAGCCGACCTGGATGCCGAACGCCGCCCAGTTCTACAAGTTCGTCTACGCCGTCGGCAAGCGCTACTCCGGCACCTACAAGAAGGAGCTGCCCAAGGACCACCGGAAGCTCCCCCGGGTCGCCTTCTGGTCGATCTGGAACGAGCCCAACCAGGGCGGGTGGCTGACGCCCCAGTCCTACCGGAGCCCGACGCTCGGGCGCGTGATCCCCTACGCCCCGATCCTCTACCGCCGCCTCTACCTGATGGGCCGGGCCGCGCTCAAGGCCACCGGCCACGACAAGGACTTCATCGCCATCGGCGAGACCTCCCCGACCGGCCGGGGCGCCCCGAGCGCCCGGAACCCGATCGCCCCGAAGCTCTTCATTCGCGAGCTCCTCTGCGCCAACCCCCAGGGGGTCCCCTACACCGGGGCCGAGGCCGCGGCCCGCAACTGCTCGGACTTCTCGACCTACGGCCCGATCCGGGCGGCTGCCTGGGCCCACCACCCCTACACCCGCCGGACCCCACCGACCGCGCCGCCACCGACCGCCGATGACATCACGATCTCGAACCTCCCCGACCTCTCGACCCTGCTCGATCAGCTCTCGGTCACGACCGGACACATCTCCTCGGCGGTGCCCGGCGGCCTCTCGGTCGTCGCCTCCGAGTTCGGGTACGAGACCAACCCCCCCGACCGGTTCGCCGGGGTCACCTTCGCCCAGCAGGCCCAATGGATCAACCAGGGCGACTTCCTGGCCTACGAGAATCCCCGGGTCGTCGGGATGACGCAGTTCCTCCTGCGCGACGCCCCCCCCGATCGCCGCCACCCGAAGGGGACCAAGGCCTACTACCAGACCTACCAGTCGGGGCTCCTGAACGGAGCCGGCCACCGCAAGCCGGCCTACGGGGCCTACATGCTCCCGCTCGTGCTCTACCCGGCCGGGAAGGACTCGGCCGGGGTGCCGATCACCGGCTTCTGGGGCCAGCTCCGCTTCCGGCCGCACACGTTCGCTTCGCTCGCCGTCCCCGAGTACGTCCAGATCGAGTTCCAGGCGACCGGGACGACGACCTGGCAGCCACTCGGACCGCTGGTGCCCACGATCAACGGCCACGACTTCTTCCTCGGAACCGTGCCCAACCCCGGGCCCGGGCTGATCCGGGCGACCTGGCGGGCCCATACCCCGCCGTTTTTGGTGATGAGCCGCTCGGCCCCGGTCCCGGCCGACTCGACGCCCTACCAGCTGACCCCGTAACCCGGGGTCCGGGGTGCCCCCTCGGGGCGCTGGATGGTGCCGGCGATGGGCCATATGGCCGATGCGGACCGGTGGCGGCGGAGGTAGCGTCGGCTGATCCGAGCCATTCACCTTTGGGAGGTGCTTCAGACATGCCCCGCTCCACGCGCGTCCTCACCGCCGTGGCCCTCGCCGCCGCCACCGGCCTGATCGGCGCCGGGGCGAGCCCGGCGGCCCCGGCGGCCGGCGGCTCCACCTGTTCGACGTACTTCGTCGCGTCGGTCCTCCGGGGTCCCCGCGCCGGCAAGGACTACGCCGGCATCCTGACCCTCGGGCTCGACCGGCGGGGTCGCCTGGTGCGGGGCTCCTTCGTCTCGCTGCAGGGCAGGCGCGTCAGCGTGAAGAGCGCCGTCCGGGGCGGGGCGATCAGCTTGACCCTCGCCACCCGGGACGGGAGCCTGATCGGGACGGGCACGGTCGAGGGGAGCCTCAGGCACTGCGTCGGACGGATGCGGGGAGCCCTCCGGGGCCCGGGCCGGCTCGACCGGGGGTCGTGGCTGGCCACCACGGGACAGACGCTCGACCTCCCGGGAGGCGTGCGCCTGTTCACGTCGGCCGAGACGAGCAACCAACCCAATCCCCAGGTCATCTTTCGGACGGACGGGGTCAGCCCGGCGACGGTCTTCGCCGGCGGGCTGAACACGCCCGGCAACCTCGACGGCCCGCGCCGGTCGGCCCGGATGAACCGCCCGAGCGGCCTGGCCTACGACGCCGCTCGGTCACTCGTGTACGTGGCCGATGTGAGCAACGCCAGCATCCGCCGGTTGGACATGAGCACCGGTCAGGTGACCACCACGCTCCGGGCGAGCGACGTCGTGGCCGGGGCGCACGCCGCCGGGTACGGCGGGGTGACCGGGTGGGAGCCCCAGGGCGTCGCGGTCGCCGCCGGGGGCGGAGGGGCCCTGCTCATCGCCGACGTGCGCAACTTCGTGATCTGGAGGTACAACCCGACGACGCTGGCGCTCAAGCTCTTCGCCGGGCTCCCGGGATCCTCCGGCCGGGCCGACGGGAGCGACACCGGGGTGCGCTTCACCGCACCCCAGCAGATCACGGTCGACGCCAGCAACGGCCTCGTCGTGGTGTCCGAGCCGGCGTCCCAGCGGGTTCGCCTCCGGGACCCGGGGAACGGGACGTGGAGCACGATCGGAGTCTGCTGCTGAGCGTCGGTCGGCGGCGCGTTCCTCGGCGCGTTACGAGGCGGTT
>JAXDHK010000373.1:0-3979 GCA_034664545.1 Solirubrobacteraceae bacterium | reverse complement strand
CGCCCGAGCCGGTCCCCGACCCCGCCGCAACCCGAGACGCCCCGACCGCCGCCGCCCCGCCGCCCCCGGTGCCCGCACCCGCCGAGACGCCGCTCCCCGAGCCCCCGGTCGTCGTCCCCCGGAACGTCCAGCTCGTCCTCCTCGGGATCGGCCTCCTCGGCCTCTGGGTCTCGGCCCGGGCCGCCCGGAACGTCGTCCTCCTCTTCCTCATCGCCGGCCTGATCGCCCTGATCCTCAACCCCCTCGTCGCCCTCCTGCACCGGGGGCACGTACCCCGGGGGATCGCCATCCTTCTCGTCTACCTCTCGTTCTTCGCGAGCCTCGCCGGAATCGGCGTCCTCCTCTCGTCCCCGATCTCAGACCAGGTCACCTCGTTCCAGCGCAACGTCCCCGAGCTCGGCCGGTCGGCCAACCAGCGCCTGGCCAGCATCCAGAAGTTCTTCAACGACAACGGGATCCACGTCAAGCTGATCAAGCAGGGCGAGACCGCCCTCCAGACCCTCCAGGACCAGGCGGTCAAGGGGACGAGCTCGCTCGTCTCCTTCAGCGGCGGCCTCCTCAAGAAGGCGGCCAGCGTCTCGCTCGACCTCGTCCTGATCCTCGTCCTCAGCGTCTACATGCTGGTCTACGGCCGCCAGATCGGGACGCTCGCCCGAAGAGTCATGCCCCGGGGGACCCCCGGGGACCCGCTCGACGACTTCCCCCTCCGGGTCCAGCGGGCGGTCTCGGGCTACGTCCGGGGGCAGCTCCTCTTCAGCCTGGTGATGGGGACGACCGCCGGCCTCGCCCTCTACCTGTTCGGGGTGCTCGGGATCTTCCCCGACGGTCGGACCTACGCGTTCGCCTTCGGGGCCTTCTTCGGGGTGATGGAGCTCGTTCCGTTCATCGGCCCGATCCTCGGGGCCCTCCCCCCGGTGGCGGTCGCGCTCTTCCAGGATCCGGTGACCGCCCTCTGGGTCGCGCTCCTCTTCCTCGGCCTCCAGCAGCTCGAGGGCCACGTCGTCGCCCCCCAGATCTTCAGTCACGCCCTCCGCATCAACCCCCTGCTCGTGATCTTCGCGCTCCTCTTCGGGAACGCCGTCTACGGCCTGATCGGCGCCCTGATCGCCCTTCCCCTGGCCGCCGTGATCCGCGAGACGATCCAGTACCTCCGCCGCCACGTCGTGCTCGAGTCCTGGCGTGCCCCGCCCCCGGCCGCGCCCGGGTAGCCTCGCCCCCCGATGACCGACGCAGCGACCAGCCGCGCGACCGGGTCCGGTCGCCCCACCCCCCCGGCGCCGACCGCCCCGACCCGGCCACCCCCGACCGGGACGGCCCTCGAGGCCCAGGGCCTCGGCAAGCGCTACGGACAGCGGGAGGCCCTCCGGGACGTGAGCTTCACCGTCGCCGCCGGGGAGCTCCTCGCCGTGATCGGCCCCAACGGGGCCGGCAAGACCACGCTCCTCTCGATCCTCGCCGGGATCCAGGCCCCGACCGCCGGGACCGTCACCTGGCCCGGGGGGTCGGCCGGCCGGGTCGGGTGGGTCCCCCAGCGGACCGCGGTCTACGACAAGCTCTCGGTCGCCGAGAACCTCCGCCTGTTCGCCCGCCTCGAGAAGCTGGCCGACCCCGAGGCGGCGGTCGGGCAGATGCTCGAGCAGACCGACCTGGCCGACCGGGCCGGTGACGAGCTCGGCCGGCTCTCCGGGGGCAACCGGCAGCGGGTCAACATAGCCATCGGGCTCCTGGCCGATCCGGCGATACTGCTCCTGGACGAACCATCCGGGGCCCTCGATCCCCGTCAGCGCCAGCGACTATGGGCTTTCATCTCGGCCCGGGCGGCCACCGGGACGGGCGTCGTCTTCGCCACCCACGACATCGCCGAGGCCGAGCGCCACGCCCAGCGGATGCTCGTCCTGGCCGACGGGGAGCTCCTGTTCACCGGGTCACCGGCCCAGCTCAAGGCCGAGGTCGCGGCCGGGGCCGGGGATCTCGAGCAGGCGTTCGTCGCCTTCCTCACCCGCCGCGGGCACTGACGGGTGATGCGCTGGCTCCTGGTCAAGGATCTCCAGATCCTCCGGCGGTCCCCGCTCCTGGTCGGGCTCCTCGTCGTCTACCCGATCGCCATCTCGCTCCTGATCGGACTCGCCCTCTCCCGGGGGCCGAACAAGCCCCGGGTCGCCTTCCTCGACGAGGTCCCGGTCGGCCAGCGGGTGATCAAGCTCGGGGCCGAGAAGGTCGACGTCGAGACCTACGCCAACCAGGTCCTGGCCGCGGTCACGCCGATCCGGGTCGCCGACCGGGCCCAGGCGCTCGACGCCGTGCGCTCGGGCAACGCCCTGGCGGCGGTGATCGTCCCGAGCGACCTGACGTCCAAGCTGTCGACCGGGCTCCAGTCGGCCGAGGTCGAGGTCGTCTACAACGGGGACGCCCTGGCCGAGTCCTTCGTCCACACGACGATCACCGCCCAGGTCGCCCAGGCCAATGCCCAGCTGGCGACCAAGCTCGCCCAGGTCGCCGGGTCCTACGTCGACCTCCTGCGCCGGGGCGGGCGGATCAGCCTGCTCGGGACGAACGTCGACGTGCTCGGGCTGACCGCGGCCAAGACGATCCTCGACCAGGTCCTGGCCGGCCTCCCCCCGGGGTCCCCGACCCGGCCGAAGCTCGTCCCGGTCGACCGGTTCGCGACCCTCGCGGTGGTCAACCTCGGCCTCTCGAAGGGCCTGTTCAGCGCCCTGTCGAGCCCGATCCGCGTCCACCAGACCCTCCTGAAGGGGCGGCGGACCCCGCTCGACGCGTTCGCCGTCGCCGTGGCCGTGACCGTCTCGCTGATGTTCGTCTGCGTCCTGCTCGCCTCGGGGATGCTGGCCCTCGAGCGCGAGGAGAACACCTTCACCCGGCTGACCCGGGGGCTCGTCTCCCCGACCGGCCTGGTGGCCGAGAAGGCGGTCCTGGCCGCCGGGTGCGCGTTCGTCGTGGCCGTGGCCATGCTCCTGGGCATCGGCGTCCTCGTCCACCTCGACTGGAGCCGGTTCGCCCTCTGGCTGGCGGCGGTCGGGGTCAGCGCCCTGGCCTTCGCGGCGCTCGGGGTCGCGATCGGGAGCCTCGCCCGGGAGGTCCGGGCCGCCTCGCTGCTCGCCTTCCTCCTCTCGCTCCCGCTCGCCTTCCTCGCCCTCGTCCCCGGGGGGGCGGTCCCCGAGGCGCTCTACCAGGCGATCCGGGTGATCTCGGCCGTCTTCCCGTTCAAGCCGGCGCTCGAGGCGATCGACGCCGCACTCAACGGGACCCAGCCCGGCCTCCCGATCTCGCTCGCCCACCTCGCGGGGCTGATCGTCGTGTTCGGGGCGGCGGCCCGGGTCGGCCTGCGCCGCTTCGCCTGAGCGGGCCGCCCGCCGGAGCCGGCGGGGACGCGCCGGTACCATCCAGGGCGGATGCCCTTCCCAACGACCCGTCTGCGGCGGATGCGCCGGACCGGCGCGCTGCGCGACCTCATCCGCGAGACCGAGCTCCCGGTGTCCTGCCTGGTGGCCCCGATCTTCGTCGAGTCGGGCCTCGACGGCCGGGCGCCGATCGCCGCGATGCCCGGGGTCGAGCGCCTCTCGGTCTCGGAGGCCCTGGCCGAGGCCGGGGAGCTGGCCGGACTGGGGATCCCCGCCGTCCTCCTCTTCGGGATCCCGGCCGAGAAGGACGACGAGGGGTCGGGGGCGTGGGACGACGAGGGCGCCGTCCAGCTCGCCGTCCGGGCGATCAAGCAGTCCTGGCCCGACCTCCTGGTCATCACCGACGTCTGCCTCTGCGAGTACACGTCCCACGGCCATTGCGGGGTCCTCCGGGACTCCCCGACCGGCGAGCCCGTGGTCGACAACGACGCGTCGGTCGAGCTCCTCGCCCGGGTCGCGGTCAGCCACGCCCGGGCCGGGGCCGACATCGTCGCCCCGAGCGACATGATGGACGGCCGGGTCGGGGCGCTCCGGGCCGAGCTCGACGCCTGCGGGTTCGA
>JAXDHK010000372.1:0-3665 GCA_034664545.1 Solirubrobacteraceae bacterium | reverse complement strand
CCGGCGGGCGAGTAGACGGCATGCCCGAGCTCCTCGTCATCGCCAACGAGACGGTCGGCGGACGCCGCCTGCTCGAGGCCCTCCGCCAGCGGGCGAAGGTCCACGATTCGCTCCACGTCCGCCTCGTCGTCCCCCAGAACCGGCCCCGCCACGGGTCGGTGATCTACGTCGACGCCGCCGCGGCCGCCGCCCAGACGCGCCTGGAGCTCGGACTGGCGATGCTGCTCGAGGAGGGCATCGACGCGACCGGGGAGGTCGGGGATCCGGATCCGTTCGCCGCGACGATGGACGCGATCGGCGACCGGACGCCCGACGAGATCATCATCTCGACGCTCCCGGCCACCGCCTCCGGCTGGCTGCGGCGGGACCTGGTCGAGCGCGTCGCCGAGGCGTCGGGCCTCCCCGTCCAGCACGTCGTGACCGACATCGACGCCGAGGGCCTCCCCTACGACATCTCGCTCGTCGTGGCCAACCAGACCGCCGACAGCCCGGCGCTCCTGGCCAACCTCAAGGAGAAGGCCGCGAGCGGCGGCGACCACGTCTTCATCATCGTCGTCCCCCAGTCGAGCGCCGACGCCCCCGGGGCCCGCGAGTCCGCCGCCCACCTCAAGGGCGCCCTCGCCGCCCTCCACGACGCCGGGCTCCTCGCCTCCGGGCTGGTCGGGGATCCGGATCCCTTCACGGCGACGATGAACGCCCTCCAGTTCTTCCGGGTCAACCGGGTCATCATCTCGACGCTCCCGGAGACCCGCTCGGGCTGGATGCGGGCCGACCTGATCGAGCGCGTCGGCCGCTACGCCGCCTGCCCGGTCGAGCACGTCGTCGCCGAGCCCGAGGCCGAGACCGAGCCCGAGACCGAGACCGAGACAACCCGGCCGATCGGAGCCTAGGTGGAAGCAGCCGGCCTCGCCCCCAAGATCCACGGTCACGACGACCACGAGGACCACGGGGACCACCACGGTCCCCCCGAGGCCAACCGGTCCTCCCGGGTCGAGCCCCAGCTCCTCGGGATGCTCCTTTTCATCATCTCGGAGATCATGATCTTCGGGGCGTTCTTCACCGCCTACTTCTTCATCCGCGTCGTCCAGGGCGACCCCTGGCCCGCCCCCGGGACCAACATCCCCGTCCTCGTCGCCGGCATCAACACGTGCATCCTGCTCTCCTCGTCGCTGACCCTCCACTGGGCGGAGACCTCGATCAAGGCCGGGAACCGCTTCGGCCTCAAGGCCGGGATCCTCTCGACCCTCCTGCTCGGGATGACCTTCCTCTTCGTCCAGATCAACGAGTACGTCCACCTCGGGTTCGCCCCCAAGGACAGCGCCCAGGGCACGATCTTCTACGGCCTGACCGGGCTCCACGGGGCCCACGTCTTCGTCGGCCTCACGCTCCTGACCATGGTCACCGTCCGCTCGTTCAAGGGCCACTTCAGCCCCGAGGAGCACCGCGGCGTCGAGGTGCCCGGCATCTACTGGCACTTCGTCGACGTCATGTGGATCGTCGTCTACTTCGCCGTCTACATCCTCTGAGCCCGCGCCCGATGCCGACCCCCCCGCCCTCGGCGCCCGGATGCTGAACCCCCTGCGCTCGGAGGGCGAGGCCTTCCGCTTCCTCGTCTACGTCGTCATCGTCTTCGGCATCCTCATCGCCGTCGTGCTCATCGCCAAGGCGCTCTGAGCCGCGCCGGCCGGCCGGCCGGGATCAGGGGGTCGGCGGCGCCGCGGCCCGCGATCCGGTGCCCTGCGCCGGGGCCGCGGCGGCGGCTCCCGCGCCGGAGGTGACCGGGGCCGGGGCCGGGGCCGGGGTCGCGGCGCTCGCGACGGCCCGGGGGCCGGAGGCCTGACCCGGCGTCGTAGCCGCCCCGGAGGCGGCGGAGGCACTGGCGCCGGTGGCGGCGCCCGACGCGGTCGGGCCGGTGGCCGGGCTCGATGCGGCGGCGGTCATGCCGACCGGGGACGGCGCGGCGGCGCTCGCCGACGCGCTCCCGCCGCCCGCGCCCGCCGGGTCACCGCAGGCCGGGGACGAGGCCGAGGCGGCGGACCCCGGGGCGAGCGTCCCGGCCGGGGCGGACCCGGAGGCGGCGGGGGCGCCGGTCGGGGCGGCGGTCGCCTCGGTCGACGGGCTCGGGACCGGCGGGGCCGGCGGGGTGACCGGGTCGACCGCGCCTGGCGTGGTGGTCGTCGGTTGGGTCGAGGACCCGGTCACGTCCGGGGGCGGGACGCTCCCGGATGCCGTTCCCGCGGCGGACCCGGACGCCGGGGCCCCGGCCGGCGACAGGGCGGCGGGCGGGGAGGCGGACACGGACGAGGTCGCGGCGCCGGCGGACGCCGGGGCGCCGGTCGGGCCCGCCGTCGCCTCCGGGGCGGCGGGCGTCATGGGCTGGGCGGTGCTGGCGGCGACGGCGGGAACGGAGGCTCCCGCGAGGGCGGCCGCGCCCGCCCCGCCCGCCGCGCCCGCCGTCGTCGTCGGGCAGGTCGAGGTCGTCCCGTCGACCCCCGCCGGATCGCTGGCGGTGGTGGTGGCCGCGCCGGCCGGGGTGGTCAGGGAGACCAGCGTCGCCCGGCGGGCGGGCGCGGCAGGGGTCGGGGCCGCCGCCGAGCGCGAACGATGGACGGCTCCCTGGGGGTCGGGACCGAAGGCGCCGGCCGCCCCGCCGACGAGGGCCGCGGCGCAGACGAGGACGGCCACCTTGCCGACCGCGGCGCCGGCCGCCCCGCAGAGGGCGGCGCCGCCGCCCCCGCCGGCCAGGCCGCCGGCCCCGGTCCCGCCGCCGGCGGCGAGGAAGCCGCCCCCGGTGCCCCCACCGCCGCCGAGGCCGGTGAGTAGGCCGAGCTGGCCGAGGAGGCCGACCGGGGGCGCGAGGGCGGCGAGCTGGCGGGTCGTCCGGCGCAGCTCGAGGCGATGCTGGCGGCAGCCGGGACACTCGCGCAGGTGCCGGCGGGCGCGGCCGCTGACCCGGACGCCGCGATCGTGGGCGGCGGCGAGCTCGACCCGGATCTCGGCGCACGGGGCGTCGCGGGCGACGGCGGCGCTGAGGACCCCGCCCCGGGCGCGGACGAGGAGCGACTTGACCGCGCCGACCGAGATCCCGAGGCTCGAGGCGAGCTCGTCGTAGGTGAGACCCTGGAGCTCGCGCATGAGGAGCGCCGAGCGCTGCTGCTCGGGCAGGGACTGGAGGTCGCGAACGAGGCGGCGGAGGTCCTCGCTGCGCTCGGCCTCGACCGGTGGATCGTGCTGGGCCCCCCGGGAGAGCGCCGGCTGGGCCCCGGGGACGATCTCGCTCGGGAGGGGAGCCGGGCGGCGGAGCCCGTCGATGCAGCGGTTATGGGCGATCCGGTAGAGCCAGGCCCGGAGCGTGATCGGGCCGTCGGTCGCGCGCAGGGCGGCGTGGGCGCGGACGAAGACGTCCTGGAGGGCGTCCTCGGCGTCGGCGTGGGAGCCCCCGAGCATCTGCCGGGCGTAGGCCAGCAGGCGGGGGCGGTAGCGGTCGTGGATGACGCAGAACGCCTCGTCGGACCCGGCCCGGAAGAGCGCGACGAGCTGGTCGTCCGAGCGGAGCCGGAGCATCGCGACCGGGAGCGAGCGAGGTCTGCTCGCGATTCCGGCCGGGCTGGGGAGGGCGGCGGCTTCCACGGGTCTCTCTTCGCCCGCTCCAACGCAGCCCGAGG
>JAXDHK010000371.1:0-3206 GCA_034664545.1 Solirubrobacteraceae bacterium | reverse complement strand
CGGTGGGGACGCGCCCGCCGGCTCGCCGGTCCGCTCGAAGTCGCGCTTGGCCCGGTAGGGCTCGAGCCGGCCGCCGGCGTTCACTTGCGGATGCCGGCGGCCCGGCCGGCGCGGAGGCCGAGGGTGACCGGGGAGGCTGCGGGGTCCGCCATCCGGCGATCCTACGCCCGTCGCCCGGCTACTTGGTCGGGCCGGTGGCCAGGACCCCGGCGATGATCACCGCCCCGACGATCAGCCCGACCCCCAGGCCCTTGAGCGGCCACGGCAGGCGCAGGAGGACGCCGACTCCGCCGGCCACGGCGAGGCCGACGACGATCCAGAAGAAGAGGCTCACCCCGGCGATCACGGCGAGCCCCCCGGCGTTCAGAAAGAACGTGCTCAATGCCCCTCCCCCGACTGATTGGCGTGACAGACCGAGCGGATCCTCTCACGAACGCCCCCGGCGGCGCCCCCCTACCAGGTCCCGGGCGCGGTCTGGCCGGCGTGGCGGATGTGGTCGTCGGCGTCGACGCCGACCACCTCCAGGCGCCCGTCGGCGTTGCGCCCGGCGTCGAGCATGGCCAGGGTGTCGGCGTCGGTGTAGAGCTCGGTCCAGGTCCCGGTCCAGCTCCCGTTGGGCTGGGTCTGCCAGGTGTGGCGGATATGGCCCTGCGGGTCGAGGCCGACCACCTCGAGGCGTCCGTCGGCGTTGGGCTCGACGGCGAGCGTGGTCAGCTTGTCGGTGTCGGAGTAGAGCTCGGCCCAGCTCGACCAGGTTCCCCCGGGCTTGAGCTGCCAGGCGTGGCGGACGTGGCCCTGGGCGTCGACGCCGAAGACCTCGAGCCGGCCGTCCTGGTTTCGGGCCACCCGCACCGACGCGAGGCTCGTCCCGTCGGCGTTCAGATCGATCCAGCTGCCGTTCCAGATCCCGTTGGGCGCCTTCTGCCAGGTGTGGCGGACGTGGCCGTTCGGATCGATGCCGAACGCCTCGAGGCGTCCGTCGGCGTTGCGGGCGACGTCGAGCCCGGTGAGGTTGTCGGCGTTGGTGTAGAGCTCGGCCCACCGGCCCGACCAGGCCCCGCCGGGCCGGGTCTGCCAGGTGTGGAACACGTGTCCCTGGGCGTTGATGCCGAACACCTCGAGCCGGCCGTCCTGGTTCTGGCCGGCCCGGACCGAGGTCAGGAGGTTGGCGTCGGTGTAGAGCTCGGCCCACGTGGCGCTCCAGCGCCCGTTCGGGTGGGTCTGCCACGTGTGCCGGGGGTGGCCCTGGGCGTCGATGCCGAACACCTCGAGCCGGCCGTCGGCGTTGCGGGCGACGTCGAGCTGGGTGAGGGTGTCGCTGTTGGCGTAGAGCTCCGACCACCGGCCCGACCAGGCCCCGCCCGGGTGGGTCTGCCAGGTGTGGAAGACGTGGTGCTCGGCGTTGATGCCGAAGACCTCGAGCCGGCCGTCCTGGTTCTGGGCGGTCCGGACCGACCGGAGGGTGTTGGCGTCGCTGTAGAGCGGGCTCCAGCCCGGTTGGTGGGCCGGGGCCGGGGCGAGCGCCTGGGCGACGAGTGCGCCGTCGGGGGAGCCGAGGCCGGTGCACGCGTCCCACCCGGTCCGGGCCTGGTAGGCCCCGTTGTTCCCGCTGGTGATGTCCCGGAACGCGGCCGGGTGGGCGTAGAGCTGCGGGTGGATGAGGCCGACATGGCCGGTGATGGCGCCGTTGATCCTGGCGATCAGGCCGGCCCAGAGCGGGGCGACCGCGCTCGTCCCCCCGAAGACCTGCGTCTGGCCCCCGAGGACGACCTTGTAGCCCGTGGTCGGGTCGGCGTCGCCGGCGACGTCCGGGACCCCCCGGCCGAGGCGGCCCCCCGGGTTGGCCGACGGCGGGATCCCGGCGGCCGCCTGGTAGCTCGGGACCCCGAACACGTCGCTGATGCCCCCACCGCTCGCCCCTCCGCCGTGGTTCCAGACCACCTCGCTGGTGATCGTCGCCCCGGTCGCCGAGAGCGTCGTCCCCCCGCAGCCCACCGCGTGGGGAGCCGAGGCCGGGAAGTCGGCATGCGCGTGTCCGTCGCTCGCCCCGTCGCCCGCCCCGTTGTCGCCCGAGGCGGCGAAGACGGTCACCCCCATCAGCGCCGCGGCCTGGAAGGCCTGGTCCATCGCCTGCATCGACTGGAGCGACCACCCGCTCTCGGCCGCCCCCCAGCTGATCGAGATCACCGACGGCTTGTTGGTCGCGTCGTGGGCGGCCGTGGTCACGGCGTCGATGAAGCCCTGGTCGGTGTTCGGGGCGAAGTAGACGGCGATCCGGGCCCCGGGCGCGACCGCCCCGACGACCTCGATGTCGAGCACGACCTCCCCGTCGGCCGGGTCCCCCGGGCTGTTCTTGGCCCCGTCGACCCCGACCGAGACGACGGTCGGCTCGGGGATCCCGTTGTCGGCGAAGAACTTGGCCAGGTCGGAGTCGATGTAGCCCCCGCCGAGCTCGACGATCCCGACGCACTCCCCGGTCCCGGTGCTGGCCGTCGGGAAGTTGTAGGCCTGGGCGATCTCGGCCGGGTTGTACGGGCCGCCGGCCACCCGGGGCGCGGCGACGGTGCTGACCCGGAGGTGGGGCTGGGCCTGGGGGCGGTCGTCGAGGCCGTGGACGCTCGAGATGATCCCGTCGAGATGCGACGGGACGGTGACCGCCCCGACCCGCCCCCGGTAGGACCCGGCCGCGTGCTCGTAGACCCCGAGCTCGACCCCGAACGCCTTGGTGATCGCGGCGGCCGGGCCCCGGAGCACGACCACCCGGCGGCCGGCGTCCTCCTCGGTGACCTGGAGGTCGAACTCCTTGGCGAAGGCCGCGACCCTGTCCAGGTCCTCCCGGCTCGCCCCGAACCTCGCCGCGAACTCCTCCCGGCTGAGCTCACCCGTTCCCGGCGCCTGGACGAGCTCCGGGGTCATCGCCTCCTTCGGGCGCAGGTACACGCTCACCGAGAGCTCCTCGCCGGTGTCGACCGGGGCCACCATGCGCGCCCCGGGGAGCGGCGCGCGCTCGCTTCCGGGGATCGGCACCCGGGCGGGGAGAGGCTGGTTCGGGGTCGACATGGCTCGGGGCTCCTTGGTTTTGGCGACTGGACGCGGGGCACGGGGGGCTGGTCTGGAGTATGCGCTCGTTCCGGGCCCGCCGTGTGTGATCCTGGTCACGCTCTCAGGCGGATCCGGCGAGCGCCGCCGGGGCGGGCGGCCGGGGC
>JAXDHK010000370.1:0-8240 GCA_034664545.1 Solirubrobacteraceae bacterium | reverse complement strand
ACACCGGCTGCGCGGGGGCGCCGGTCTTCAGCGCGGCGGTCGCCGTCTCGGGAACCGGATCCGACGACTCACCGAAGTGGTGGACGACCGGGGCCGGCACCTACCAGTGGATCGTCGCCTACAGCGGTGACGCAAACACCTACCCGACGGCCACGGCCTGTGGCAACACCGGCCAGCAGGTGATCGTCGGTCCGGCCAACCCCATGCAGACCACGACCGCCGCGCGCGTCGGGAGCCAACTCCACGCGACGACCACCCTCACCGGCGGGTTCGCTCCCCTCGGCGGGACGATCACCTTCAACGTGACCGGACCGGACGACCAGTTCTGCGGTGGCGCCGTCGTCTACACGCACACCGTCGCGGTCAGCGGGGCCGGCAGCTACGACTCGGGCTCGTTCACGCCGACGGTCGCCGGGACCTACATCTTCCGCATCCGCTACAGCGGCGACACCGACAACTACGGCGTCGGACCGTCCGCCTGCCGCGACCAGCCCGCCTCGATCGCGATCACCCAGGACCAGCTGGCCTGCGCGACGGCGACGTTCAAGAGCCCCACCGACGGGGGCGTCATGGATACGACGCAGCCCTTCACCTGGACGGCGGCGGTCGGGGCCGATAAGTACGCCCTGTTGATCGGGAGCACCCCCGGCGGGTCGGACCTAACCGCGGCGACCGTGCCCTCCTCCACGCTCTCCTACGAGCCGGCGTTGCTCCCGACCGGGCAGACCCTCTACGCCCGCCTGTGGACGATGACCAACGGGGCGTGGACGGGGTACCGCGACATGGCGTTCACCGCCACCGACGGGGCCGTCTTCAGCAGCCCGACCGACGGTCAGCGCAACCTGGCCCCCGGCCCCTTCACCTGGTCGGCGGTCGCCCGCGCGCAGAAGTACGCGATCTGGCTGGGAACCACTCGCGCCGGGTACGACCTCGGCGGGTTCAGCGTGCCGGCCGGCACCACCTCCTACGACGTCGGCGCCCTCCCGGTCGGCCGGCAGCTCTACGCGCGGGTGTGGACGATGGTCGACGGGGCCTGGGTCCGCTACCAGGACGTCGCCTTCACCACTGGCCAGGGCGCGGCGTTCACGAGTCCGACCCCGGGTCAGACCCAGGTCGATCCCGCGTCGGCGTTCACCTGGACCCCGGCCTCCTCCGCCCAGAACTACGTCATCTGGATCGGCACCTCGCCGGGGGCCTACGACGTCAGCACGGCGGCGGCGCCCCCGGGCGCGACGTCCTACGCGCCGACGAACCTGCCGAGCGGGCGCAGGCTCTACGCCCGCATCTGGACCGAGGTGGCCGGGGCGTGGCCGCGCTACCAGGACGTGGCTTTCACCACCGCCGGCTGAGACCGGTTCAGAGGAGGGAGCTCTGGCCGACCGAGGTCGTGCGCGGCCGGGCCGGGCGCTGGCGCTGGCGCTGGCGCGGGGATGGTGGCCCGGCGCCGGCGCCGTCTCCCACCAGGGCGTCGATCTCCGCGACGTGCTGGCGCACCCGCGTGGTCATCGTCTCGACGATCTCCCCGGCCTTGTCGATCTGGGTACGGGCCCCGGTGAGCTGGACCTTGATCCGCCGGACGTCCTCCATCGCCGTGACCGCCCGCTCGCACGTCTCCCGGATCGCCGCGCAGTCGACCCGCTCGGACGCCTCGGCGCCCCGGGCCATCAGGACCCGGGCCCGGGCCAGGGCGTAGGCGACCTGGAGGGCGAGGTGCGGACCCTCCCCGGCGGCGGCGGTCGGGAGGTCGAGTGAGACGATCAGCTTGTCGCCCCCGTACTCGCGCAGGGGGACCATCCGCGCGGGGACGTCAGCCTCGGTCGGCACGACGAGGATGCCGTAGTCGGCGCACCGGACGTCGATCGCCCGGTCGAGCTCGGCGAGGGCCTTGGGCCGGCTGAGCTGGGAGGTCTTCGCCTCGAAGACGATCCGCCCCCGGCCGGGTCCGGCGGCCCCGTCGATGCAGACCACGACGTCCCCGGTCTTGCGGGTCCCCTCGAGCTGGTCGCCGACCGCCTCGCACCCGTCGCCCTGGGCGAGCGCCAGCCGGTCGACCGCCTCGTGGACGAGCTGCTCGAAGGTCCGTCCCTTGGCCGTCCCCCGATCCCGCTCGGCGGCGACCTCGACGAGCTTCTCGCGCTCGGCCCGGAGGCCGCTGATCTCGAGGCGCATCTCCTCGAGGCGGTTGGTCATGGCGTCGAGCTGAGTGGTCTGGCGCTCGGCCGCCTGACGCATCATCGACGCCGCCATCGCCTTGAAGTCGGACAGGGGGTTGCTCGAGTCGGCCGAGGAGAACTGGCGGACGAGGTCCTCGCGCGACTTCGCCATCACCTCCCCGACGATCGCCCGAACCTGGTTCTGGACGGCGCCGGTCGAGTCCGCTCCGAAGTGCCGGGCCATCACCCGGGCCACCTGGCCGTCGTCGGCCCCGAAGGCCTCGTCGACCTTGGCGTCGAGCCGCTCGGCGACGCCCCGGGCCCGGTCGACGAACTCGGTCTCGAGCTCCCGGGCCGCCCGCTCGAACTCGGCCCGGACGAACTCGGCGTTGGCGCCGGTCTGCTCGCGGTCGAGGACCCGGGCGCCGATCTCGATGGCGTCGACGATCAGCTTGGTCGCGTCCTCGCCGGCCTGCTCACGCTCGCGCACGAGGCGGACGGCGCAATCGTCGGCGACCTGGACCCCGTCGATCAAAAGCCGCTCGCCGCGGGTGCGGACCTGGGGCGGGCGCAGGGAGGTGGCAGCTTCCATAGCCCGGCGATGGTAGGACGGCCCTCGGACGGAACGCCGGCGCGGGGGCGCCCGGTCGCGATAGCGTCCGTCCCGATGGACGAAGCGTCGCCCCGCCCCCGGCTCACCCGGGTCGCCGATGCCCTCTTCACGGCGCGGACGCTCCAGGGCGCCGGCATCGCCCACCCCGACCGCCCCGACCGGCTCGTACGCGCCGGCCTCGCGCTCCGGCGGTGGGGGCCGACCCCGGCGGCCGGGTACGCGGCCTCGGCGGCGCGCACGCCCGACCGGACGGCGATCGACGACGAGCTCGGGACGGTCACCTTCGCCGCCCTCGACCGGCGGACCAACGCCCTGGCCCGGAGCCTCCGCGAGGCCGGGGTCGGCGAGGGGGACGGGGTCGGCATCCTCGCCCGCAACCACCGGGGCTTCGTCGAGTCGACGGTGGCCTGCTCGAAGCTCGGGGCCAACGCCCTGTACCTCAACACGGCGTTCGCCGGTCCGCAGGTCACCGACGTCGTCGCCCGGGAGCGCCCGGCGGCGCTGATCCACGACGAGGAGTTCACCGAGCTGTGCGCCGAGGCGTCCCGGGGGCGCCCGACGTTCCTGGCCTGGGAGGAGGAGTCGGGCGGGGGCGGGTCGAGCCGGCCGCCGACCCTCGAGGACCTGATCGACGCCGGGGCCCCCCGGAGGCTGCGGCCGCCGTCGCGGCCGGGCAAGGTCGTGATCCTCACCTCGGGGACGACCGGAGCCCCGAAGGGGGCCTCCCGGCGCCAGCCGGACTCGCTGGCCCCGGCGGCGGCGCTCCTGTCGAAGATCCCCCTCCGGGCGCGCGAGCCGACGATGATCGCCGCCCCGCTCTTCCACTCGTGGGGCTTCGCCCACTTCACGCTCGGTCTCGCCCTGTCCTCGACCCTGGTGCTCCGCCGGCGCTTCGACCCGCGGGAGACGCTGGCGGCGATCGCCCGGACCCGGGCCACGGGGCTCGTCGTGGTCCCGGTGATGCTCGAGCGGATCCTCGAGCTCGGCGAGGCGGCCATCGCCGAGCACGACCTCGGTGCCCTGCGGGTGATCGCGGCCAGCGGATCGGCCCTGCCCGGCGAGCTCGCCACCCGGGTGCTCGACCGGTTCGGCGACGTGCTCTACAACCTCTACGGGTCGACCGAGGTCGCCTGGGTGACGATCGCCACCCCGGCCGACCTCCGGGCGGCCCCCGGGACCGGGGGGAGGCCGCCCCGGGGGACGACCGTCCGCCTCTACGACGACGGCGACCAGCCGGTCCCCGACGGGGAGACCGGACGGATCTTCGTGGTCAACGAGCTCCTCTTCGAGGGCTACACCGGGGGCGGGGGCAAGGACGTGATCGACGGGCTGATGAGCACGGGGGACGTCGGCCACTTCGACGAGGACGGCCGCCTGTTCATCGACGGCCGCGACGACGAGATGATCGTCTCCGGCGGGGAGAACGTCTTCCCCCGGGAGGTCGAGGACCTCCTGTCCGGGCACCCGGAGATCGAGGCGGCGGCGGCGATCGGGGTGCCCGACGAACGCTTCGGGCAGCGGCTGAAGGCGTTCGTCGTCCGGGCGGCCGGGAGCGAGCTCGGGGAGGAGGCGGTCAAGCGCCACGTCAAGGAGAACCTCGCCGGGTACAAGGTCCCGGGAGAGGTCGTCTTCGTCGAGGAGCTCCCCCGGAACGCGACCGGCAAGGTGGTCAAGCGCGAGTTGGCGGAGCTCTAGGATCGAGGGGCATGGCCGCGCGCGCCGACGACTTCGATCTGGCCAGCCTGGGCCTGAGCTCGGGCGAGGGCCGGCGCCTCGAGCCCCGGGCGCGGATCGCCCCGCTCACCCTGGCCGGGGAGCGGTTCGTCGCCGACCCGCACGAGGTCGACGTCGTCCTCGACGTGTCCCGGATGACCGGCGGCGGCTACGCCCTGCGGCTCCGCTTCTCGGCGGCCCTGGCCGGCCCGTGCATGCGCTGCCTCGGCCCGGCGGCGCCGATCGTCGAGGTCGACGCCCGGGAGGTCCACCAGCCGGGGGCCGGGGTCGAGCTCGAGAGCCCGTACATGACCGGCGAGGTGCTCGACCTGGCCGCCTGGGCCCGGGACTCCTTCCTCCTGGCCGCGCCCGACCAGATCCTCTGCCGACCCGACTGCGCCGGGCTCTGCCCGGAGTGTGCGGTCAACCTCAACGACGCCGGCCCCGACCACCACCACGACCGGGCCCCCGACCCCCGGTGGGCGAAGCTCCGGGGGCTGCTCGAGGACTGACGAGCGCCGCCCCGCCCCGGGGCGGAGGGCGACCCGCCCGGCGCCTCGCGTAGAATCACCGGCGGTGGCGACCGACCAACAGCTGAGGGCCGGCGAGCGTCCGGTCGCCGCCCCGCCGCCCGACGCCCCGGGGCCGATCACCCCGGACGACGTCCAGCCACCCGGGGAGTACGACCTGGCCGGGCGGATCGCCACCGCGGTGGTCACCGGGGTTCCGCTGCTGCTGCTCGTCCTGGCCGGGTGGGAGGCCTGGGGCGGGGCGCTCCACTGGCACGACCTGGTGATCCTCTTCGTCTGCTACTTCGTCACCGGGTTCGGGATCACCGTCGGCTACCACCGCCTGCTGACCCACCGGAGCTTCGCCACCGGTCCCCGGACCCGGGGGGTGCTCGCGGCGATGGGCGCCGCGGCGATCGAGGGGCCGCCGATCGAGTGGGTCGCCAACCACCGGATGCACCACGCCTTCTCCGATCAGCCCGGGGATCCCCACAGCCCCCACGTCGACCACGGCGCCGGCTGGCGGGGCGCCGTCCGCGGCCTCGTCCACGCCCACCTCGGCTGGCTCTTCACCTCGGCCTTCGCCAGCGAGGAGCGCTACGCCCCCGACCTCCTGGCCGACCGGGCGGTCCGGTTCGTCGACCGGACGTTCCTGCTCTGGGTGTTCGTCGGCCTGCTCGTCCCCTTCGCCGCCGGGCTGGCCGTCACCGGCACCCTAGACGGCGGCCTGACCGCGCTCCTCTGGGGCGGGGCCGTGCGCATCTTCCTGCTCCACCACGTCACCTTCAGCATCAACTCCCTCTGCCACTTCTTCGGCCGGCGGCGCTTCGACACCGAGGACGAGTCCCGGAACCTGCTCTGGCTCGCCCCGCTCTCGATGGGCGAGTCCTGGCACAACAACCACCACGCCTTCCCGACGTCGGCCGCCCACGGGATGCGCTGGTGGGAGATCGACCTCAGCGCCTGGGTCATCCGCGGCCTCCGGGCGACCGGCCTGGCCTGGGACGTCGTCGAGATCAGCCGCAAGCGCCAGGCGACCAAGCTCGCCTGAGGCGGGTCAGGGCCGCCCGCGGGCGAGGGCCGCGGCCAGGCGCGACTCGGCGGCGTCGGCCTCGCGGACGAGCTCGCGCAGCCGGGCCGGACTCGTCGGCCGGGAGCCGTAGGACTTCGCCTGGTAGAGGTCGACCCGGCGGCGGCGGTGGGCCGCCTCCTCGCGGAGCTCCTCGAGGCGCCTCGGGTCGGGTCCGGGCGTGCCGGTCATCGTGCCTTCGAGCATAGACCCTCGGTCAGCCCGGACCGGCCCGTCCGGCGGGAGCGGCCGCCGCGGCCGCGGCCGGGGCCGGGGACGACGACGGGGCCGGGGGCGCCGCGGCCTGGGCCAGGACGATGGTCAGCCCCCAGGCCCCGATCTGGAGGACGAGGAGGACCGCCGCCATGACCAGGCAGCCGACCAGGCGACGCTTCGGACCGTCGTTCTGGTCGTAGATCTCGTCGTAGGTCTGCGCCAGGCGGACGGAGGCGTCGACGGTCGGGGACTCGGGGTCGAGGTCGAGCTCGAGCAGGACCGCCCCGTTGGCGATCTCCTTGATCCCGAGCCGGCGGGCCGGGATCAGGACGACCATGATCGCGACGATCGAGCACAGGAAGAAGACCACCCCGGCGGCGACGAGGAGGGGGAAGCGGTGTACGTCGACGGCCCGGCCGCCGAGGAAGGAGACGACGACGGCGGCCCCCGGTGAGCATGGCCGCGGCCCCCGCCCGGAGGTCGCGGATGTCGGCCTGCTGCTTGAGCACCGACTCCCGGGCTACGCCGAGCGCGATCTTGGCCAGCTCGAGCTCAGGACTGTCGGGCATGGCATCCCGGGGACGGCGTCGAGCGCCCCCGCGGGGGCCGGACCCACTAGTCAGAGCCCGCCGGACTCGTCCTTGATCATCGACTTGATTGGGCGCTTGGGTGGCTTTGCCATCTCGATCACCTTCGATCATACCCTCCCGTCAACCGGTCACCGCCGACTCGGGTCGGCGGTCCCGGCCGGCCCCGCGGCCGGTGGAGGTCCGGCCACCCCGGCCCCCGGTGCCCGGCCGTCGCTCCCGCCGGAGCCCGAAGGGCGGAGGCCATAAGTTGCTAGGCTTCCGCGTCCGATGGCCGTCCCCAAGCAGAAACAATCGCACAGCCGCACGACCAAGCGGCGCTCGCAGCACAAGATCCTCGCCCCGTCCCTGACCGCCTGTCCCCGCTGCCACGAGCCGCGGCGCCCCCACCGGGTGTGCCGGGCCTGCGGCTACTACGACGGCGTGCGCGTCATCCTCGCACCGACGCACGATCACGACCACGACCACGACCACGGGTAGCCGCCTTGGCGAGCGCCGCCGACCCCCAGGGCCGGGGCGTCGCGGTTGACGCCAACGGGGCGGACCTCGGTCCGGCCGAGGTAGCCGCCGGGGCCCGGCTGGCCGCGGCCCGGGGCGTCCGGGTCCTGCTCTTCGGGCCGGCCGCCGAGCTCGGGCCCTCGGGTGGGGGAGTCGAGGTCTTCGACGCCCCGGTCTCGATCGCCAAGCAGCCCGACCCGGTCCGGGCCGTCCGCTCGACCCCGGACGCCTCGATCGTCCAGGCCGCCCGGGCGGTCGCCGCCGGGGAGGCCGGGGCGCTCGTCTGCGGTGGCTCGACCGGGGCCGCCCTGGCCGCCGGCCTCTTCCACATCAAGCGGGCCCCTGGCATCCACCGGCCGGCCCTGGCCGTCCAGGTCCCGGTCCCCGGCCATCCGGTGACCCTGCTCGACGTCGGGGCCAACGCCGAGGCCCGGGTCGAGCATCTGGTCCAGTTCGCCTACATGGGGGCGGCGTTCGCCATCGGGGTGCTCGGCCTCGCCCGCCCCCGGGTCGGCCTCCTCTCGAACGGGGCCGAGGCCGGGCGGGGGAGCCAGCTCCTGATCGACGCCCACGCTCTCCTCTCCGAGCGGGCCGGCGGGGGCGACGGGGGGATGCTCGAGTTCGTGGGCAACGTCGAGGGCGACGGGCTGGTCGGGGGGGCGGCCGATGTCGTCGTGACCGACGGGCTGACCGGGAACATCGCGCTCAAGCTGATCGAGGGGGTCTCCCAGGCGGTGCTCGGGGCCGTCCGGGAGGCGGCCCGGTCGTCCCGGCGGGCGACGACCGGGGGGCTGCTCCTGCGCCCGGCCCTCCGGGGCTTCCGGGCGGAGATAGACCCCGAGCGCCAGGGGGGCGCCTACCTGCTGGGCCTGCGCCGCCTCG
>JAXDHK010000369.1:0-3593 GCA_034664545.1 Solirubrobacteraceae bacterium | reverse complement strand
CTCGTCCTGTGACCCGTCCTTGGAGCGCTCCGTGACCTGGATGTCGAAGGCGATCGCCTTCGGGTGGTCGGCGACGATCCGGTCGATCACCCGGGCGTGGTAGCTACGGGGATAGGGCCACTGGACGTCCTGGATATTGCTGAAGGTCGAGTCGTCGACCTCGACGATGACGACGTCCTTGGGCGGGGCCTGCTTGCCGCGGATCGTGAAGCGGGCGTGGATGCTGTTGAGCTCCTGACTCTCGAAGGCGTTGGTTGCGTAGGCGACGAGGACGAGGGCGGTCATCCAGGCGCCCACCGCCAGCAGCAGCATCACGCGACGACGGGCGCGGGAACCACCCAGGCTCAGGCGCAGCCTCCTCACCGCCGCCGCCGGTCCCTCAGCTCCCCACGAGCAGCGCGAGGAGGAAGAGCGCCAGGATGTGGAAGCTCTGGTCGACGGCGCGGTCGACCGCCGGGTTGACGCCCGGCTCGAGGTGCTTGACGCTCGCCAGGTAGGCGCCGATCAGGCGCCCGTCGTCCTGGACGAGGTGGGGCACCCCGATCAGGAGTGCGGCCCCGACGACCCCGGGCCCGAGGTCCCCGGCGAGCCAGATCAGGGCCGGGACGTAGGCGAGGGTGTAGGTGGCCACGTGTGAGCACAGGGCGCGCCGGGAATCGCCGGGCCGGCTCAGCCCCCCGTGCTTGTGGCAGGCCTGCCAATCGGTCTGGAAGAGGTAGTCCCCGACCAGGTGGCTGACCAAGAAGGCGGCGAACACCGCGACCCACCCCATGGCCGCGAGCTTATCGCTAGGCTCGAAGCGTGGCCAACGACGACTCGGCGTTCTCGCTGACGGGCGACCTGATGGTCAACGATCGCTACGCGATCGTCGAGCCGATCTCCCGGGGTGCGATGGGCGCGGTCTACGTCGCCCGCGACATAAAGACCGACACGCTGGTGGCTCTCAAGCACCTGACCGACAACCGGCACTCGGCGCGCTTCGAGGTCGAGGCGCGCCTGCTCGCGCTCCTGCGCCACCCCCGGGTCGTGCGGATCATCGACTACTTCCACGACGACAGCGGCCAGTACCTGTTGATGGATCTCGTCCGGGGCACCGACCTCTACATCCTGCTCCGCCAGCGCGGCAACCCGGGACTCCCCCTCGACGAGGCGATCCGGTACACGCGCGAGGCGTGCGAGGCCCTCCAGTACGTCCACGAGCAGCAGATCGTCCACCGGGACGTCAAGCCGCAGAACCTGATCCTCGGTGGCGAGGGGGTCGTCCTCGTCGACTTCGGCGTCGCCCGGCTGATGGAGGACGAGGAGCCCGGGACGGTCGGGATCGGCACCCCGCGCTACATGGCTCCCGAGGTCTTCGCCGGGGGCTCGGTATCACCCCGCAGCGACGTCTTCGGCGTCGCGGCGACCCTCTGGACGCTGATTGCCGGCAAGCCGCCCGTCTATGCCGGGACGACCAACCTGAGCTCGATCAACCCGGACGTCACGCCCGAGCTCGAGCGCGCCGTGGCCGCCGGCCTCGAGTTGATCCCCGAGCGCCGGATCGCCTCGGTCCGGGCCTTCGCCAACGCGATCGGCCCGCCCCTGTCGCGCTCGCGCGGGGAGTCGCTCGCCCTCTCGATCGAGCAGCCGGCGGCGCCTCGGAGCCTGATGGAGGCGGTCGTCCGGACCGCGGCCGGGGTCTTCGACGCCGCGGCGGTGTCGATCGCGTTCATCGACGAGACGACCCGCGAGCTCGTCTACCAGTCGGCCTGGGGCGCCGGGGCCTCGGAGATCGTCGGGGTGCGGCTCCCCCCCGGGACGGGCATCGCCGGCAACGTGGCCGAGACCGGCGAGGCCCAGGCGGTGCCCAACTGCCGCAACGATCCGCGCTTCGCCGCCCGGATCGCCGCCGGAACCGGGTATGTGCCCTACACGATGCTGGTCGTGCCCCTGCTGCGCCACGGCGAGCCGATCGGCGCCCTCTCCCTGCTCGACCGTCGCGACGGCGGCCTCTACGGTCCGGGCGACCTCGACCGCGCCCAGCTCTTCGCCGAACTGGCGGTCACCGCGCTGAACGTCAACCCGAGCCTGTTCACCAGCCTCGGCCTGACCGTCACCTCCTACGGGCGCCCGCGCGACACGTAGGCCCGCCCGCCCCGGGGTCTAGGGACGCGCGAGGTAGCTCCGGCCGGCCCGGACCAGGACGGTCCGGCGGTGGCGGAGGTCCTGCACCGAGACGGCGCCCCGGCTCACCCGGGTCAGGGTGCCGTCGCAGCGCTCGACGGTGTCCCACATCGTGCCGCGGACGGTCCCTGAGCTGTAGCGCCCGCGGGTTCGGAAGCGACCCTTGACGTTCGCGTGCAGGAGCGCGATCACGCTGCCCGGGAGCAGCTTCTTGGCCGCGGTCCGGGCCTTGCCGAGGCGCGGGCAGGCGCTCGCGGCCTTGGCCGCGAGCATCAGGTTGAGCTGGGTCAGCCCCTTCTGGCGGCGGTCCTGGAGAACCTTGAACACCCCGGCTCCGAAGTCGCCCGACTGGGTCTGCCCGGCGGTGTTCACGGCGGTGGTGATCCGGGCGGTGCCGGCCGTGGTGTCGAGAATCGTGCCGACCGGGAGGCTTCGGGGTTCGGTCAACCGGACGAAGCCGGTGCCCTTGACCGCGGCGGCCTTGGTCCCGGCGGGAAGCTTGACCAGGACGATGCCGCTGACCACGCCGCTGGTGAACGTCTTGCCGAAGACGGGCGGCCCGGGTGGGGACCCGGGGGGGAGCGGGGACCCGGTCGGGGGCAGGGACGGGGACGCTTGGCGCGTCTCGCCGAAATCGGCAACGACGGTCTGGCTGGCCGGGAAGGTCGCCATCACCAGGCACCCGCTCAGCTGGGTGCAGCTGACGCCCGACTGCTGGACCAGCCGGACGAGATAGGTGCCGGCGGGCACGCCGGTGATCGCGTAGCTCCCGTCGGACGCGGTCACGGCCTGGGGGTCGTCGGCGGCGAGGACGCCGGTGCCGTGGAGGTCGACGAACACCGTCCAACCCGGGAGGCCGGGCTCCCCGGCGTCCCGGGCCCCGTTGGTGTTGTCGTCGGCGAACACCGTCCCGCTGACCTCGGGAGCCGCCTGGCTGGCGTGGGCGGCCGGGGCGGACGCCGACCCGGCCTGGGCGCCGGGTGCGACGAGGACGGCGGCCGCGGCGGCGAAGGCGGCGGCCAGGAGGAGCAGGATGAAGGTCTTTCTCAGGCGCATCGCGAGGTTTCGGGGGCCCGGGGACGGCGCCGCCCCCTCGGGAGGCTATCGCCCGGCGGGCGGGCGGGCGCCGACAGACCGTCCGGACGGCCGCCGTCGTCGGATACGCTGGCGGCTTCCCACCCTCCAGGCCTCCGTGACCCCGTTCATCCCCGACACCGCGAGCTCGGACCCGTTTCCGCCGATCGCCGACTACGCCTTCCTCTCGGACTGCGAGACCACGGCGCTGATCGCCCCGAGCGGCAACGTCGAGTGGATGTGCCTGCCGCGGATGGACTCGCCGAGCGTGTTCGGAGCGATCCTCGACCGGGATGCCGGTGGCTTCCGGGTCGGCCCGCCCGATGTCGAGGTCCCGGCCGGCCGGCGCTACCTCC
>JAXDHK010000368.1:0-2660 GCA_034664545.1 Solirubrobacteraceae bacterium | reverse complement strand
CGACCGCCACCCACGCCTTCGCCGCCCCGGGGAAGGTCAGCGTCGGCCTCTACGTCACCGACACCAACGGCACGACGGCGGCCGTCGGCCACGGCATCACCGTCGGCCCCCCGCCCCCGACCGTGGTTTTCACCCCGAGCACGTACACCGCCGTCATCGGCCAGACGGTCTCCTTCACGGGATCGGCGACCGCGACGGCGCCAGGAGCGACGATCGTCAGCTACCGGTGGGGCTGGGGCGACGGGACGCCCGACGGGAGCGGACCGACCGCCACCCACGCCTTCTTGACCCCGGGCAAGCTGAGCGTCGGCCTCTACGTCACCGACAGCTTCGGGAGCGTCGGGGCCGAGGGCCACAGCATGACGATCTCGGCGCCGATCTAGCCCGAGCGCTCGCGCGACTGGCCGGCGATCCGGGCGACGAGGTCGGCCACCGGCATCGAGCCGAGGTCCCCCCCGCGGCGCTCGCGGACGGCCACGGTCCCGTCGGCGGCCTCGCGGTCTCCGACCACGAGCATGTAGGGGATCTTCTGGAGCTCGGCGTCCCGGATCTTGCGCCCGACCGACTCGGTCCGGTCGTCGAGCTCCCCCCGGATGCCGGCCTCCCCGAGCGCCTCGAGCACCCGGGCGCCGACCGGGACGAGGCGATCGGAGATCGGGAGGACGATCGCCTGGACCGGGGTCAGCCAGACCGGGAAGTCGCCGGCGTAGTGCTCGGTGAGGATGCCGATGAAGCGCTCGAAGGTCCCCATCAGGGCGCGGTGGATGACCACCGGCCGGTGCTCGGCGTTGTCGGCCCCGGTGTAGGTCATGTCGAAGCGCTCGGGGTTCCCGTAGTCGAGCTGGACGGTGCCCAGCTGCCAGGAGCGCCCGATGGCGTCGGTCATGTGGAGGTCGATCTTCGGCCCGTAGAAGGCGCCGTCGCCCGCGTTGACCCGGTAGGCCATCCCCCGGCTCTCGAGCGCTCGCTCGAGCTCGCCCTCGGCCCGGTCCCAGAGCGCGTCGTCCCCGAGCCGGTTCTCCGGCCGGGTCGAGAGCTCGAGCTCGGGGGTGAACCCGAACATCCGATAGATCTCGAAGCCCATGTCCAGGCAACCGGCGACCTCGTCCTGGATCTGGTCCTCGGTGCACATGATGTGGGCGTCGTCCTGGATGAAGTGACGCACCCGGAGCAGGCCGTGGAGCGTGCCCGACGCCTCGTTGCGGTGGAGCAGGCCCGGCTCGGCGTAGCGGACCGGGAGGTCCCGGTAGGAGTGGCGCTGGGACTTGTAGAGGAGGAAGTGCCCCGGACAGTTCATCGGCTTGAGCGCCATCTGGCGCTCCTCTGATTCGGTCACGAACATGTTGGCCCGGTACTTGTCCCAGTGGCCGGAGATCCGCCAGAGCTCGGCGTCGTAGAGCTGCGGCGTCTTGACCTCGTCGTAGCCGTGCTTGGCCGTCAGCTCCCGGGAGACCCCGACCAGGGTGTTGTAGAGCGTCGTCCCCCGCGGCAGCCAGAAGGCCGACCCGGGCGAGAGCTCGCTGAAGTGGAAGAGGCCGAGCTCCCGGCCGAGCTTGCGATGGTCCCGGGCCCGGGCCTGCTCGAGCCGCTCGAGGTGCTGGGCGAGGTCCTCCTTGGCGAAGAAGGCCGTCCCGTAGACCCGGGTGAGCATTGTCCGGGTCGGGTCCCCGCGCCAGTAGGCCCCGGCGACCGACTGGAGCTTGAACGCCTTGACCGTCCTCGTCGACGAGGCGTGGGGACCCCGGCAGAGGTCGGTGAACGGTCCGTTGGTGTAGAGCGAGACGGTCTCCAGGGGCTGCTCCCGAGCCGCGGCGGCGGCGGCGAGGTCGTCGATCAGCTCGACCTTGTAGTCCTGATCGGCGGCGAGGAACCGGGCCCGGGCGTCGGCCACGGAGACGTCCTCGCGGACGAACGCCTCGGCCGCCTTGACGTGCTCGCGCATCCGGGCCTCGATCGCCGGGAAGTCGGCCTCGGAGAGGGTGACGCCGGGCGGGAACTCGAAGTCGTAGTAGAAGCCCTGGTCGATCGGCGGGCCGATCGCGATCTTGACGCCCGGGTAGAGCTCGGTCACCGCGGCCGCGAGGACATGGGCGGCGTCGTGGCGGATCAGCTCGAGCGCCTGACCCCCGCTCGCCCGGGTCACGATCGCGATCTCGGCGGCGTCGGGGACCGGCCGGGCGAGGTCGCGGAGCTCGCCGTCGACTTCGATCGCCAGGGCCGCCCGGGCCAGCCCGGGCCCGATCGCGGCCGCCGCGTCGGCGCCGGTCGCCCCGGCCGGGAGCTCGAGCGGCTTGCCGTCGGGGAGGTTCACGGTGATCGTCGCCATCGGACCGGCGATGCTATCCGGCGAGGTCATAGACTCGGGTCGTGACGCCCCCCGAGCGCACACCCGGCGGCCCGGCGGCGAGCTCGACGCCGGGGCCTCGGCCGGCTGACCCGGCCCTCACCGGGGAGGCGCCGCCGCCGGGGCGACCCGAGACCCACCGGGCGCACGAGGCCTACTGGACGAGCCGGTTCGACGATCCGTCGCTCGAGGCGCGGCGGCTGTTCTCGGAGCTGGCCGGGACGTTCCTGCTCGTCCTGGCCGGGGCCGGCGCCGGGGTGGTCGACGCGGTCAGCCACGGGCAGATCGGCCGGGCGGCGGCGGTCACCGCCCCGGG
>JAXDHK010000367.1:0-4244 GCA_034664545.1 Solirubrobacteraceae bacterium | reverse complement strand
ATCGGGCGGCGGGGGCCCGCCTCGTCCCGTTCGCTGGGTGGGAGATGCCCGTCCAGTACGAGAGCGTGATCGACGAGCACATGGCGGTCAGGACGGCGGCCGGGGTCTTCGACGTCTCGCACATGGGGGAGATCGAGTCCCACGGACCCGCGGCCTTCGAGTTCCTCCAGCACCTGCTCACCAACGACCTCGAGAAGCTGGGCGTCGGCGGCGGCCAGTACAGCCTGCTCTGCCGGGACGACGGCGGCGTCCTCGACGACCTGTTCACCTACCGGCTTGCCCCCGACCGGTATCTGACGGTGACCAACGCCTCCAACCACGACAAGGACCTCGCCTGGTTTCTCCGGCAGGCCGAGGGGTTCGACGTCGCGGTGGTCGATCGGCTCGACGACTACGCCATGCTCGCCGTCCAGGGCCCCCTCGCCCGGGAGATGGTCCAGGCGATCTCGAGTGCGCCGCTCCCGGCCCGGATGACGGTGGCCGAGCGGGTGATCGCCGGGCACGAGGCCCTCGTCTGCGGGACGGGCTACACCGGTGAGGACGGGGTCGAGCTCCTGCTCGCGCCCGAGCACGCGACGGAGGTCTGGGACCAGCTTGTCGCGCGGGGCGTGCGCCCGGCCGGCCTCGGCGCCCGGGACACCCTCCGGATCGAGGTCTGCTACCCGCTCTACGGCCAGGAGCTGACCGAGGACCGGGGGCCGATCGAGGCCGGCCTCGGGTGGTGCGCCAAGGAGGAGACCGGCTTCATCGGAGCCGACGCGGTCCGGGCCGTCCGCGAGTCCGGGCCGGCCGAGAAGCTCGCCCCGTTCAAGCTGACCGGGGCCGGGGTCCCCCGGCCGGGCAACCCCGTCCTCGGCGGGGGCGAGGTCACGAGCGGGACCTTCTCCCCGAGCCTGCGGATCGGCGTCGGGATGGCCTACCTCCCGCCCGCCCGGGCGACTCCGGGGAGCGAGATCGCGATCGACGTCCGCGGGCGGGAGCGTCCGGCGGTCGTGGCATCAAAGCCGCTCCTCGACCGCGGGTAGCCCGGTTTCCCGGGCTCGGCCCCGGCGGGACCGGCCGCCGAAGATGGAAGCTCTACAGTCCAGGGGGCCGAACCCCACACGAACGGGACCGATCCAATTGGCAGACGAGAGCTACCCCGCAGACCTCCTCTATCACCCCGAGCACGACTGGGCCCGGGTCGACGGGGAGACCGCCGTCCTGGGCATCACCTGGCACGCCCAGGACGCTCTCGGCGAGGTCGTCTTCTTCGAGCCGCCGGCCGTCGGCAGCCACATCACCCAGAACGAGCCGTACGCCGAGGTCGAGTCGGTCAAGGCGGTCTCGGACGTCTTCGCCCCCCTCTCGGGCGAGGTCATCGAGGTCAACGCGCAGCTCTCGACCGCGCCCGAGGCGATCAACGACGACCCCTACGGGGACGGGTGGCTGGTGAAGATCCGGGTCACCGATCCGGCCGAGCGGGACGCCCTGCTCGACCAGCCGACCTACGTGGCCGCGCTCTGATCGGACCCGGGTGAGCCGCTACACCGCCGTCACTCCCGAGGACCTCCGGGCCATGCTGGCCACGATCGGCGTGGAGTCGATCGACGAGCTCTTCGACGGGATCCCCCCGGGGGTCCGGCTCGGGCGCCCGCTCGACCTTCCGGACGGGCAGGGCGAGGCCGAGGTCTACCGCCACCTGCGCGACCTCGGGGACGCCAACGTCAGCGCCGAGGACGAGCTGTGCTTCCTCGGGGCCGGCATGTACGACCACTACGTCCCGGCGGTGATCGACATGCTGACCACCCGCTCGGAGTACCTCACGCCCTACACCCCCTACCAGCCGGAGGTCTCCCAGGGGGGCCTCCAGGTGATGTTCGAGTACCAGACGGCGATCTGCGAGCTGACCGGCCTCGACGTCTCGAACGCCTCGGTCTACGAGGGGCCCTCGGCCCTGGCCGCCGCCGGCTACCTGGCCAAGCTGACCCACGGACGCGAGCGGTTCGTCATCTCCCGGGGGGTCCACCCCCACGCCCGGGAGACGCTGGCGACCCTCTCGGCCGGCTACGGGATGGGGGTCGACGAGATCGACCTCGACGCCGGGGTCACCGACCCCGAGGCGTGGGCGGCGGCGATCGACGAGACGGTCAGCGCCGTGTTCGTCGCCCAGCCCAACTTCCTCGGGGCCGTCGAGGACCTCGAGCCCCTGGTCGCCGCGGCCCGGGCCCACGGGGCGCTCGTCGTGTGCATGGCCGACCCGTTGACCCTCGGCATCCTCGAGGCTCCGGGCGCCCAAGGGGTGGACGTGTGCGTCGGGGAGGGCCAGACGCTAGGGAACCGGCTCGACTTCGGCGGCCCGTCCTTCGGGTTCTTCGCCGCCCGGACCGAGCACCTCCGCCGGATGCCGGGGCGGATCGTCGGGGAGACCAAGGACGTCGACGGCCGGCGGGGCTTCGTCCTCACCCTCCAGACCCGGGAGCAGCACATCCGCCGGGAGCGGGCGACCTCGAACATCTGCACCTCCCAGGCCCTGAACGCCTTCGCCGGCATCGTCTACCTGAGCTGGCTCGGCCGGCGGGGGCTGGTCGAGCTGGGCGAGCTGCTCGTCCAGCGGACGGCCTACGCCCGGGACTCGCTCTGCGCCATCGCCGGGGTCCGGCCGATCCACACCCAGCCCGTGGTCCGGGAGTTCGCGGTCGGCCTCGACGTCGACGGGCCGGTGGGGGTCCGCCGGGTCCTCGCGCGCTGCCACGCCGAGGGCGTCAACGCCGGCTACGCGCTCGGGCTCTCCTACCCCGAGTACGCCGACGGCCTCCTCGTGGCCGTCACCGAGCAGCGCTCGCGCGAGGACATCGACCGCCTCGCCACCGTGCTCGCCCGGGCCGTGGCCGCCGAGCGCGACGAGGCCGGGGTCCGGTCATGACGCCCGGGGCCAGCGGGGCGGTGGCGGAGACGGAGATGCAGCGCGACCGGGCGACGACGATCTTCGAGCGGGGCGCCCCCGGCCGCCGGGCGTTCGTCCCGCCCCCGAGCGGGGTTCCCGAGCGCCCGCTCGACGAGCTGATCCCGGCCCGGCTGCGCCGGCGGGAGGAGCCGAAGCTCCCGGAGGTCTCCGAGCCCGAGCTCGTCCGCCACTACGTCCGGCTGTCCCGGCGGAACTTCGACCTCGACTCGGGCTTCTACCCCCTCGGGTCGTGCACGATGAAGCACAACCCCCGCCTCCACGAGCGGGTCGCCGCCCTCCCCGGCCACGCCCGGCTCCACCCCTTCCAGGAGCCCGCCCTCGCCCAGGGGGCGCTCGAGCTGATGTGGCGCCTCGAGCGGGCGCTCAGCGAGATCGCCGGGCTCCCCCACATCTCCCTCCAGCCGAGCGCCGGGTCCCACGGCGAGCTGGCCGGGGTCCTCCTCACCCGGGCCTACCACGACGACCGGGGTGACCGGCGGACCAAGGTCCTGACCCCGGAGGCGGCGCACGGGACCAACCCGGCGACGGTGACCATGGCCGGGTACGAGGTGGTCAAGGTCGGGACCAACGCCGACGGGGGGGTCGACATCGACGACCTCAGGGCCAAGGCCGACACCGACGTGGCCTGCCTGATGCTGACCAACCCGAACACGCTCGGCCTCTTCGACTCGAACATCGAGGAGATCGCCAAGATCGTCCACGGGGTCGGGGCGACGCTCTACTACGACGGGGCCAACCTCAACGCCGTGATGGGCATCTCCCGCCCGGGGGACATGGGCTTCGACATCGTCCACTTCAACCTCCACAAGACGTTCACCCAGCCCCACGGGGGCGGGGGCCCCGGGTCGGGCCCGATCGCCGTCTCCGACCGAATCGAGCCCTACCTCCCGCGTCCGGTCATCGTCCGGCGCGAGGATGCCGGGGACGCCGAGCTCGAGTTCGACCTCGACTACGACCGGCCGAAGTCGATCGGGCGACTCCGGGGCTTCCACGGCAACTACGGGTGCTTCGTACGCACATACGCCTACATCTGCTCGCTCGGGGCGGCCGGGCTCCGCGACGCCTCAGAGGTGGCGGTCCTGAACGCCAACTACCTGCTCGCCCGACTCGGCGAGCTCGGGGTCTGGGACATGCTCGCCCCGGTCTACGGCCGGCTCGCCGACTCGTCCGGAGCACCGGACGGCCCGGAGCGGGTCCGGTGCATGCACGAGTTCGTCCTCTCGGGCGCCCCGATGAAGCGGGAGCTGAAGATCAAGACCCTCGACCTGGCCAAGCGCCTGCTCGACCACGGCTACCA
>JAXDHK010000366.1:0-2824 GCA_034664545.1 Solirubrobacteraceae bacterium | reverse complement strand
TCCCGAAGGCCCGGGGCGTGGTCGGCGGGGATGAGGGCCTTGCCCAGGGCGAGCGTGGCCGCCCCGATCGGGAGGTTGACGAAGAAGATCCAGTGCCAGCTCAGGGCCTGGGTCAGGGCGCCTCCGGCGAGCAGTCCGAGCGACCCCCCGGCGACGGCGACGAAGACGTAGGCGCTCATCGCCCGGGCCCGGTCCCCGGGCTCGGGGAACTCGGTGACCACGATGGCGAGGATGACCGAGGCCGACAGCGCCCCTCCGACGCCCTGGACGAACCGGGCGGCGATCAGGAGCCCCTGGGTCGGGGCGAGGCCGCAGAGGAGCGAGGCGGCGGTGAACAGGCCGACTCCGGCGAGGAACACCCGCCGGCGACCGACGAGGTCCCCGAGCCGTCCGGCGAGGAGGAGGAAGCTCCCGAACGTGATCAGGAAGGCGTTGACGACCCAGGTCAGGGCGCCCTGGGTGAAGTGGAGATCCCGCTGGATGGCGGGGAGGGCGACGTTCACGATCGTCGTGTCGAGGACGATCATGAGCTGGGCGAGGCAGACGACGCCGAGGGCCAGCCAGCGGCGGCGTTCGCTGCTCATCCGGGAGAAGGGGCGGATGTTCATCTGGGGATTCCCAACTGTTGAGACGGACAGGTGCCGGTGCTAAAGTGGAGGTGTCCTCCGGCCGATGCGGAGGCTGCCTCCGGAACTATACGGAGGGTTCCTCCGGTTTGTCAAGGCGAAAGCTTGAGGTCTTCCCTGATGAGCACGACCGACGCCCCCGTCGAAACCGCCGCCCGGCATCCGAAGCGGGCCGACGCCCAGCGCAACTACGCGAAGCTGATCGCCGCCGCGCGGGAGGCGTTCGCCGAGGGGGGCGCGGCGACGTCGCTCGAGGAGATCGCCCGGCGGGCGGGGGTCGGGATCGGGACGCTCTACCGGAACTTCCCCAACCGCCAGACCCTGCTCGAAGCCGTCTACGTCGAGGAGGTCCGGGGGCTGCGCCGATCGGCCGACGAGCTGGGCGACGAGTCCCCGTGGGAGGCGCTGGTCGGCTGGCTCCACCGGTTCGTCGGCTACATGGCGACCAAGCAGGCCCTGGCCCAGGAGCTCCTGACCTACGTCGACCGGGACGCGACGCTCTTCCAGAGCTGCCGGGGCGAGCTCTACGCCGCCGGGGAGCCGCTGCTCGCCCGGGCGCAGGAGGCCCGGGTCGTCCGGGCCGACACGAACATCACCGAGATCATCCAGATGGTCGGGGGGATCGCCAAGATCCAGGCGACCGATCCCGACCAGATCGAGCACATCCTCGACATCGCGCTCGACGGGCTGCGCTACCGGGCGCCCGTCGCCTGAGCCGGCGCCGGCGCTTCACCGGGCCTTCCGGGCGAGGTACCGGGCGAACATGCCCGAGGCGGCGTAGTCGGCGTCGACGAGGTCGAACCCGGCCCGGTCGAGCATCGGCTCGAGCAGCCAGGTGAAAGTCGAATGCTCGTCACGAACGTGCTCGGCCAGCTCGGCCCGGGTCCACCCGCGGTCGACGTCGGCGGACATGGTCTCGGCGATCCACGCCTCGATTCGGGCCTCGGCGTCGGCGGGGTCGAAGCCGTAGACGACGTCCGAGAGGCGGAGGATCCCGCCCGGGCGGAGCATGTCCGCCATCCGCTGGAGGGCGATCACCTTCCAGAAGTCGGGGAGGTGGTGAAGCGCAAGGCGGGTGTAAACGACGTCGGCCGGGTCGCCGGCGTGCCGGTAGGTCAGGAACCCGGCGGAGACGGCCTCGACGTTGGTCACCCCCCGGCGCTCGACCTTCTCGGCCAGCCGGGCCAGCATGACCGGGGAGACGTCGACGGCGACCACCCTCCGGGAGGCCGGGGCGGCGGCCAGGGCGAACTGGCCGGTCCCGGCCCCGATCTCGACGACGGTCGACGTCGGGTCGAGGAACCCGGCGTTCTCGAGCCGGGTGACCTCCTCGGCGGCCTGGGCGTCCATCTTGGCGTCGTAGCGCCGGGCGTGGTCCTCGTCGAAGTGCTCGCGGCCGGCGTGGACCCGCTCGTCGAGCCACCAGGAATCGGGGTCGGGCGCCATCGGGGAATGGTCGCGCGATCCGGTGGCGGGCGCGGTCAGGTCCTGACGACGAGGCCCTTGGTCCCGATGTAGCCGGTGGCGCTCCGGCGCAGGGAGAGCGTGGACTGCCGGCCCCCGGAGGCGTAGATCCCGTCCTGGGCGTTGCGCGTCGTGCGCTGGCCCCGGGTCGCGTAGGGGGCGTGCCGGTAGACGGCGTCGGTGGTGGCGTCGGGGAAGTACAGCTGGCCGGTGTGGACGACGTTGCCGGCGACGTGGACCTTGACGTGGATGTGGACGGTCCTTCCCTGGTACCAGCCCGGATAGATCGTCCGGAACCGAGCGAGTCCCCGGCTGTCGGTCTTGACCCCGCCCCGGAGGAACGTCTTGCCCTGGCCGGTGCCGAAGCCGGAGTAGACGCCGAGGGCGTTGGCGTGCCAGATCTCGACGGTCGCCCCGTGAATCGGGGCGCAGGCCGCGGCGGAGCTCACCGGGAGGCGAAGGTCGAGCAGGACGCCCTTGCTGCCGGCGCGGATGTCGGTGCGGAGGAGGTGGTCGTCGATGTAGTAGGGGCCCTCGGTCTGCTCGGGGGTGAGGGTGCACGCCGCGCTGGTCGAGGCCGACGCGGCCAGGGCGCCGGGCCCGCCGCCGCCCCGGCCGGCGAGGTAGAGGCCGGCGGTGAGGCCGAGGGCCCCGCCGGCGGCGACGACCTCCCGGCGAGTCAGGTGGGGGGCATCGTCGGTCGGGTTCATGTCGGTGGGCTCCGGAGGTAGATT
>JAXDHK010000365.1:0-9052 GCA_034664545.1 Solirubrobacteraceae bacterium | reverse complement strand
CTGCCGGCCCGCCGTTCAGCTGGGGACGTCGATCGCCGGCCGCCCCGCCCGCCTGCCGGCCCGCCCGCCGCTCAGCCGGGGACGTTGATCGCCGGCCGCTGGCCCCATGACCAGGCGTCCGGCCGGGCCCGGGCCATGACCCGCTGGGCGACGACCGCAGCCAGGAGGGCGACGACCGCCCCGGTCAGGGCGTCGAAGACGAAGTGGTTGGCCGTGACCAGGATCACGGTGAGCACGACCACGGGGTAGAGCCCCGAGACCACCCTCAGCCAGGGTCGGCGGGTCAGGCGCATCCCGCTGATCCCGACGAGGAGGGCGAAGCACATGTGCATGCTCGGGACCGCCGCGTACGGGTTGACGAACAGCGAGACCGCCCCCGAGTCCTGGTCGATGTGGGCGATCGCGTGGATCGTGTCGACGAAGCCGTACTGCGGGAACAGTCGGGGCGGCGCCACCGGGAGGGCCAGGTGGACGACGAGGGCCACGCCCATGGCCACGAAGAACATGTTGCGCACGAAGTAGAAGATCTCGTTGCGGAAGACGTAGAGGATGGTCAGGAACAGCAGGTTGACGGTGAACTGGGCGTTCAGGTAGATCCAGTTGGCCGCCTCGATCGCCTCGTGGTGGCCGACGACCAGCGACTGGAGGTGCGGCTCCCAGAACGTCCCGGTCGCCCGCTCGAGGGAGATCAGCCACTCGGCGTTGGCGATGGCCAGATCCGGGTGTCCGGCGACGAGTCCCCGGACCCCCTCGTAGAGGAGGTCGGCCAGCCCCCAGAGGACGAGCTGGCGCACGGCATCGGCCCAGCCCCCGGGCAGGTGGCGACCCACCCGCTCCACCAGCGACGCCCTATGGACATCATCCCCCGATCGCGCAACCATCACCGACCTCAACTTACCGGATCGCCCCCGGCGACCGTGACGGCGTGAACGCGCCGGACCCGCCCCGCCCGGGGCCGGCCCGGCCGGCCGGATGGGCGCTGCCGTGCGCGTCCTGACCTGGAACCTCTTCCACGGTCGGGCGCTCCCCCCGGCCGGGCGCCCGCTGCTCGCGCAGTTCGCCGGGGCCCTGGCCGGGTGGGACTGGGACGTCGCCCTCCTCCAGGAGGTTCCGCCCTGGTGGCCGCCCGCCCTGGCCCGGGCGTGTCGGGCCGAGGCTGCCGCCGTCCTCACCTCGCGCAACGCCCTCCTCCCCCTCCGGCGCCGGCTGGCCGACCGGCTCCCCGACCTGATCGGGGCCAACGGCGGGGGCGCCAACGCGGTTCTCGTCCGCCGGGTCGGGGAGGCGGCGGGCTCGGGGGCCCGGCCCGGGGAGCCGGGTGGGCGGATCCGCGAGTCCCACGCCGTCCGCCTGCGCCGCCTCCCCGAGCGGCGGGTCGCCCAGTTCGTCGGGCTGGCCGACGGGACGTGCCTCGTCAACCTCCACGCCAGCCGCAGCCCGGCGCTGGCCGCCGAGGAGCTCGACCGGGTCTGGGAGCGCGCCCGGGCCTGGGCGCCCCCGGAGGCCCCCCTGGTGATCGGCGGGGACCTCAACCTCCGGGCGCTCCCGGTCCGGGCCGACCGTCCGGGGTCGGTCGCCGGGGACGGGGTCGACCACATCCTCGCCCGGGGCCTGCGGGCCGCCGGTCCGGTCGTACGGCCGGCGCGGGATCTCGGGCCGGCCGGCTGCCTCCTGTCCGATCATCCGGCCCTGATCGTCCCGCTGACGCGGGGGGAGGGAGGGGACCGACCGATATAGTGGCGCCCCAGCGCGGTCGGCCCGCCGCGTTGCCGGGTCTGCGCGAAAAAGGCGCGGGCCCTGTCGTGTCTGTAGGGTCCATGACCCGATGACCGATCCCACGCCATTGGCTGCCCACCGCCTTCAGTACGCCGACCCGCCGGGCCCCGGCTCGACGGTCGAGCGACGTACGGGAGGCCTCCGTTGGCGGTAGGCGTCGCCGCGGAGTCCGAAGGGCTGTACATGGTGGTTCTGCGGTACCTGGATGTCGTCCTGCTGGTCCTCGGAGCGCCGGTCGCGTTCGCGCTCGGGGCTCCGGTGCTCGGGTACGCCGTGGGCGGGGCGGCGTGGATCCTCCAGCGCGTCATCGCCGCGACCGACCGGAGCCTGATCGGAAAGGTGACCGAGCCGACCCGCCAGCTCGGCTACAACCTGCTCGAGGCGTTCGGTCGGATCTGGCTGCTGGCCGGGGCGATCGTCATCGCCGGGCTCGTCGGCCGGGCCCACGGACTGACCGCCGCCCTGGTCATCCTCGGCGCCTACTCGGTCGCCTTCGTGATCCGGTTGGCCAGCGGACCTCCCGGGGGGAAGGCCACCCGATGACCCAGCGCAAGAAGCTCCTCTACGGGATCGGCGGCGTCTACCTCCTCGGCGTGATCGTCTTCGTCGTCCTCTTCGGGGCCAAGGGCCACAAGAACGAGGCCTTCCTGCCCCAGGAGGAGTTCCACCTGCTGACCTGGGTCAAGCTCCTCGGACCGATCCAGCTCGACAAGGGCGTCCTCTATCTGTTCATCGCCGGGGCGATCACCATCGGCATCATGGTGTGGGTCTCCAAGCGGATGACGATGCGACCCAACCGGGTCCAGACCGCGGTCGAGGCGTTCTACAACCTGTCCATGGGCATGACGCGCGAGAACATGGACCCGAAGATGGCCGCGAAGTGGTTCCCGGTCATCTGCACGCTGTTCATCTTCATCCTCGTCTCGAACCTGATCGGCTACATCCCGCTCCCGGTCAACTCCGGCGAGAGCTTCCACGCCTTCGGCCTGAAGATCCCGTCCTTCCAGATCTTCGCCGCCGACACCAACGTCGGGTTCCCGCTGACCCTCGCCCTGATGGTCTTCCTCGCCTTCAACATCGAGGGCATCCGGGCCCACGGATTCATCGGGTACGTCAAGAGCCTGGTCCCCAAGGGCGTCGAGGGCGGGATGAAGGCCCTCATCTTCCCCCTGGAGATCCTCTCCAACTTCCTGCGCCTCCTCTCCCTGACCATCCGGCTCTGGGCCAACCTGCTCGCCGGCCACCTGCTGATCGCCTTCATGGCCGGCGACCTCGCCGTCCTGCTCGGCCTCCAGGTCCTGGGCTGGATCACGCTCCCGTTCGGGATCGCCATCTTCCTCTTCGAGGCCGTCCTGATCGCCAGCCTCCAAGCCTTCATCTTCGCCATCCTGGCTGCCATCTACCTCGGTGGCGCCGTGTCCCACCACTAGCCTGACAAGGAGCTTCGAGCCGTGCTCTCAACCTTGATGTTCACCGTAGTCAACGCCTTTCATCCGCTCTTCGCGGCCGCCGCCGCCGCGGATCCCACGATGTACGGGGTCAAGGCCGGCCGGGCGATCGCCCTCGGCGTGGGCGCCGGCGGCGGCGCGGCGGGTGCCGGGGCCGGGATCGGGATGCTGTTCGGCAAGGTCATCGAGTCGGTGACCCGCCAGCCCGAGATGCGCGACGAGATCGCCTCGATCCAGTGGCTGGGATTCGCCCTGACCGAAGCCTGCTTCTTCTACGGCCTGGTGGGCGGTTTCATCGCCTTCTTCCTCTAGGCCATGAGCTTCCTGACCGACATACCGCTCGGCGCCAGCAGCGGCTCCTGGCTGATCACCCCCAACGTGGGGATCATGTTCTGGACGCTGGTCGTCTTCGGGATCTCGCTGTACATCCTCAACAAGGCGGTCTTCCCCCGGATCCGCACGGCGCTCGACGAGCGCCAGCACGCCATCGAGGAGTCGATCGACACCGCCGCCCGGGTCAAGACCGAGGCCGAGGAGGTCCTCGCCGAGTACCGCGAGCGGCTCAAGGAGGCCCGCGCCCAGGCCGAGCAGATCCTCGAGCGGGCCCGGACGACGGCCGAGTCGGCCCAGAAGCAGGCCCTCGAGGAGGCCAAGGAGCGCCGGGAGGAGCTGCTCGAGCAGACCAAGCGCGACGTCGAGGCCGAGACCCGGCGGGCGATCTCGGAGATCCGCGCCGAGGTGGCCAACCTGACGATCCTCGCCACCGAGAAGGTCACGCGCAAGCACCTGACCGAGGAAGACCAGAAGCGCCTCGTCGAAGAGGCGCTGTCCGAGCTCGACTTCAGCGCGCTCGCCGGCGCCGAGCACAACTAGCCGGTCGCTGATGGAAGAGATCGCCACCGTCTACGCCCGCTCGCTCTTCGAGGTGGCCCGGGAGAGCGGCCGCCTCGACGAGGTTCGCGAGCAGGTCGGGCAGCTGGCCGACGCGCTCGACGAGAGCCGCGAGCTCCAGGTCTTCTTCTTCTCCCCGTACTTCTCGACCGAGGAGAAGAAGGACGGGGTCGGCCGGCTGCTCGAGGATGCCGACCCGGCGCTGACGAACTTCCTCGAGCTCCTCCTCGAGAATCACCGGATGCCCGCGATCTTCCGCATCAGGCGCCAGCTGGACACCCTCTGGGAGGAGGAGAATCGGCTCCTCCCGGTCCAGATCACCAGCGCCACCAAGCTCGACAAGGCGACGGTCACCCAGATCGGCAAGCGCATCGGCGAGCAGACCGGCCGCAAGGTCGAGCTGAGCGCCCGCGTCGACCCCGAGATCCTCGGGGGCCTCGTCCTGCAGGTCGGCAACTCGATCCTCGACGCGTCGATCGCCAACCGCCTGGAACAACTACGCAAGCAAGTCGCCCGGGGCTAGTGGACCCCGGCCCCGCGACGCAAGGAGCCTGAGAGACAATGCGCATCAACCCGGACGAAATCACCAGCATCCTCAAGAGCCGCATCGAGGGCCTCGACGCCGAGGGGGCCTCCCTGACCGAGGTCGGAACCGTCCTGTCGGTCGGCGACGGCATCGCCCGGATCCACGGCCTCGAGAACGCGATGTCCTTCGAGATGCTCGACCTCCCCCACGACGTGACGGGCCTGGCCCTGAACCTCGAGTCCGACAACGTCGGCACCGTGCTGTTCGGCGACTGGGACAAGATCGTCGAGGGCGACACCGTCAAGCGGACGGGCCGCCTGCTCGAGGTCCCGGTCGGCGAGGCGCTCCTCGGCCGCATCGTCTCCCCGCTCGGCGCCCCGCTCGACGGCAAGGGCGAGATCGAGACGACCGAGACCCGCCAGGCCGAGTTCAAGGCCCCCGGCGTCGTCCAGCGCCAGCCCGTCGTCGAGCCGATGCAGACTGGGATCAAGGCGATCGACTCGATGATCCCGATCGGCCGCGGTCAGCGCGAGCTGATCATCGGCGACCGCCAGACCGGGAAGACGACGATCGGCATCGACACGATCATCAACAACAAGGACTCCGGGGTCGTCTCCGTCTACGTCGCCATCGGCCAGCGCATGGCCACGGTGGTCGCGATCGCCGAGACCCTCCGCGAGGCCGGGGCCCTCGACAACACGATCATCGTCGCCGCCGCCGCCGACGAGGCCGCCCCGATCAAGTTCCTCGCCCCGTACGCCGGCTGCGCCATGGCCGAGCACTTCCTCTACGACGGCAAGCACGCCCTCTGCGTCTACGACGACCTCACCAAGCACGCCTACGCCTACCGCCAGATGTCGCTCCTGCTCCGGCGCCCGCCCGGCCGGGAGGCCTACCCGGGCGACGTGTTCTACCTCCACTCGCGGCTGCTCGAGCGGGCGGTCAAGCTGAGCGACGAGCTCGGGGGCGGCTCGATGACCGCGCTCCCGATCATCGAGACCCAGGCCGGGGACGTCTCGGCCTACATCCCGACCAACGTGATCTCGATCACCGACGGCCAGATCTTCCTCGAGCCCAAGCTGTTCTACTCCGGGGTGCGCCCGGCCATCAACGTCGGCATCTCGGTCTCCCGCGTCGGCGGTAACGCCCAGATCGGCCCGATGAAGAAGGTCGCCGGCCGCCTCAAGCTCGAGCTCTCCCAGTACCGCGAGCTCGAGGCCTTCTCCCAGTTCGGGTCCGACCTCGACGCCGACACCCAGCGTACGCTGGCCCGGGGCGCCCGCCTGGTCAAGGCGCTCAACCAGAACGAGCGCTCGCCGCTCGCCGTCGAGGACCAGGTGATCCAGGTCTACGCCGCGACCAACGGCTTCCTCGACCGCATCACCGTCGACCGGGTTCCCGAGTTCCTCGACGCCGTGGTCAGCTTCATGCGCAGCGAGCACGACGACGTCCGCGGGAAGATCGCCGACGGCGACTGGAAGGACGACACCCAGGAGGCCCTCAAGTCGGCCGTCGGCGAGTTCGCCGAGGACTTCGGCTACGACCTCGACGAGGAGGGCCAGCCGACCGACGAGACCTCGGCGCCCGAGCCGTCCTCCCGGCGCCCGGCCGACGACGACGCCCCCGACGACGCCGGCGACGAGGACCCGGAGCTCGAGGCCGTGACCGCCGCCGCCGGAGCGGCCGCCTAGTCATGATCGCCGCCGCCGCCGTCGCCGCCAGCAGCCGGCTTCGCGTGGGTCGTCCACCCGGGACGGCCCGCTGATGTCCCAGCGCGACGTGAAGAACCGGATCGCCAGCTTCAAGAACGTCCAGAAGATCACCCGGGCGATGGAGGCGGTGTCCGCCGCCCGGCTGCGGCGGGCCGAGCAGCGGATCGAGGCCCTGCGGCCCTACGCCGCGGCGCTGCGGCGGATGACCCGCCAGGCGGCCGAGGCGGCCGGGAGCGCCGAGGCGTCCCGGCTGCCGGTGATCGCCACGCACGAGACCGAGCAGAACATCGGGCTCCTGCTCGTGACCGCCGACCGCGGCCTGGCCGGCGCCTTCAACTCGCAGATCCTCCGCGCCGGGACCCGGGCCGGGGCCGAGTTCACCGCGGCCGGCAAGACGCCGGTCTGGTTCGCCTCGGGCCGGCGCGGGGTCTCCTCGCTGCGCTTCCGCAACCAGGAGCTCAGCGGCGCCTACACCGGGTTCACCGACCGCCCGAGCTACGCCGACGCCCGCAGCATCGCCGGCGATCTCGTCACCGCCTACGTCGACGGGAAGGTCGACCGGGTGGACATCTTCTACAACGGCTTCGTCTCGGCGCTGACCCAGAAGATGACCCGCGAGACGCTGCTGCCGATCGCCAAGGCGACGATCCTCGGGGACGAGGACGACGACGAGTCGGCCGCCGAGACCGACGCCGGACGCCCGCGCCACCGCGCGCTCGTCGAGTACGAGCCCGACCCCCAGGAGATCCTCCGTCGCCTCGTCCCCGACTACGTCGAGGTCTCGATCTACCGCGCCCTGCTCGAGTCGACCGCCTCCGAGCACGGCGCCCGCATGACCGCGATGCGCAGCGCCTCCGAGAACGCGGGCGAGCTGATCGAGGATCTCACCCTCGAGCTCAACCGCGCCCGACAGGCGGACATCACCGCGGAGATAATGGAAGTCGTCGCCGGCGCTGAGTCGTTGGTCTAGCGCCCTACAAGGAGCCATCTGATGGAAGCAGCCACTGCCCCCAGTACCGACGAGAAGAAGACCGACGACACGAACACCGGTCGGATCGAGGAGATCCAGGGTGTCGTCATCGACGCCGTCTTCCCCGATCAGCTCCCCGAGATCAACAGCGCGATCACGATCGAGCGCCCCGAGGGCGGCGTCCTCGTCTGCGAGGTCCAGCAGCACCTCGGCGACGACCGGGTCCGGGCCGTGGCCATGGACTCGACCGACGGCCTCGCCCGCGGCATGACCGTGATCGACACGGGTGGGCCGATCACGGTTCCGGTCGGCGACGTCACCCTCGGGCGGATCTTCAACGTCCTCGGCGATCTGATCGACGAGGGCGAGCCGCTGGCCGACGACGTCGAGCGCCGCCAGATCCACCAGCCCGCCCCCCGGGTCGAGGACCTCACGCCGACGACCGAGATGTTCGAGACCGGCATCAAGGTCATCGACCTGCTCGCCCCGTACGCCAAGGGCGGCAAGGTCGGACTGTTCGGCGGGGCCGGCGTCGGCAAGACCGTCCTGATCCAGGAGCTGATCAACAACCTGGCCAAGGAGCACGGCGGGCTGTCGGCCTTCTGCGGGGTCGGCGAGCGCTCGCGCGAGGGCAACGACCTCTGGCTGGAGATGAAGGAGTCGGGCGTCATCGACAAGACGATGCTCGTCTTCGGCCAGATGAACGAGCCCCCCGGAGCCCGGATGCGCGTCGCGCTGACCGGCCTGACCATGGCCGAGTACTACCGCGACCGCGGGCAGGACGTGCTCCTCTTCATCGACAACATCTTCCGCTTCGTCCAGGCCGGGTCCGAGGTTTCGGCCCTGCTCGGCCGGATGCCGTCGCAGGTCGGCTACCAGCCGACGCTGGAGACCGAGATGGGCCAGCTCCAGGAGCGGATCACCTCGACCCGGTCGGGCTCGGTCACGTCGGTCCAGGCGATCTACGTTCCCGCCGACGACCTCACCGACCCGGCCCCGGCCTCGGTGTTCGCCCACCTCAACGCCACGACCACGCTCAACCGGGCGATCGCCGAGAAGGGCATCTATCCGGCCGTCGACCCGCTCGACTCGACCTCGACGATCCTCAAGCCCGACGTCCTCGGCGAGGAGCACTTCGCGGTGGCCAACGAGGTCAAGGAGATCCTCCAGCGCTACAAGGAGCTCCAGGACATCATCGCCATCCTCGGGATCGACGAGCTCTCCGACGAGGACAAGGTCATCGTCCAGCGGGCCCGGAAGGTCGAGCGCTTCCTCTCCCAGCCGTTCTTCGTGGCCGAGCAGTTCACCGGCACCCCGGGGGCCTACGTCCCGATCGCCGAGACGATCCGCGGGTTCAAGGAGATCATCGAGGGCAAGCACGACGACCTCCCCGAGCGGGTCTTCCTGCTCAAGGGCACGATCGACGACGTGGTCAAGGCCGCCGGCTGATGGCCCGCACGAAGTTCAAGGTCGAGGTGCTCACCCCCGAGGGCGAGGTCTTCAACGAGGAGGTCGAGATGGTCTCGACCCGGACGACCCTCGGCTCGATCGGCCTCCTGGCCCACGCCTCGCCCGTGCTGGCCACGCTCGAGCCGACCGAGCTTCGGCTCTACCGCTCCGACACCGAGATCGTCCGTCTCGCCCAGGCCGAGGGCTACCTCCAGATGTCCGAGAACCGGGCCCTGATCCTCGTCGAGGAGGCGGTGGATCCGGGGCAGCTGGATCGGGG
>JAXDHK010000364.1:0-5491 GCA_034664545.1 Solirubrobacteraceae bacterium | reverse complement strand
GCTATCTCTGGGAGTCGGGCGAGGCGGCCCGGGCCCGGGCCCACCTGCTCGGGCGGGGCCTCGACGAGGCGATGCTCCGGGAGTTCCGGGTCGGGTTCGCCCCGAGCGCCTGGGACCGGATCCTCGTCGGCTCCCGGGAGGGCGGCTTCACCGAGGCGGAGCTCTACGACGCGGGCCTGGCCCAGCGCTCCCCCGAGCGCCCCGGGAGCCTCTATGACCGCTTCCGGGCCCGGATCATGTTCCCGCTCTGCGACAACCGGGGGCGGGTTCTCGGCTTCGGGGCCCGGGCGATGAACCCCGACCAGACGGCGAAGTACGTCAACACGGCTGACAACGAGATCTACCACAAGGGCCAGCACCTCTACGGGATCCAGCTGGCCCGGACGGCGGCGACCAAGGCGGGGAGCGTGATCGTCTGCGAGGGGTACACCGATGTCATCGCGATGCACCAGGCCGGGTTGCGAAATGCGGTCGGCCTCATGGGCACCGCGCTGACCGCCGACCAGCTCGCCGAGCTGCGCCGCCACGCGCCGGTCGTCACCCTGGCCCTCGACGCCGACGCGGCAGGGCAGGAGGCCACGCTGAAGGCCGCGCGCCTGGCGGCGAAGCACCAGATCGAGTTGCGGGTGATGATCCTTCCGGCCGGGACCGACCCGGCGGACCTGCTCGAGCGGACCGGGTCGGACGCCCTCCCCGGCATGGCCGAGACCTCGGTCCCGTTCGTACGCTTCCGGGTCGAGCGGGTGCTCGCGACCGGGGAGACCGGGACCGCCGAGGGTCGCGACCGGATGCTGGCCCTCCTCGCGGTCGAGCTCGCCGATATCGGTCCCGGGGCACTGCGAGTCGAGCTCGAGCGGTTGGTGGTCGCGCGGCTCGGCCTGCCCGAGAGCGTCGTCGGCCCGCTGCTCCGGGCGTCCGGGTCGGGCCGCCCCGCACGCAGTGTCGGCGCCACGACGGCCGCCTTCGCCCTCGACGCCCGGGAGCGCTCGGAGCGGGCCTTCCTGGCCCTGTGCATCGCGCTGCCCCGGGAGGGCCGGACGGCGCTCGCCGGCCTCGACCTCGACCGGGTGTTCACCGGGGAGCTCAACCGCCGGGCCGCGGCCCACCTGGTCGAGCACCTCGACGAGCCGGGGCGCGACCTCGACGATCCGGACGACGGGGAGCTCGGGGCCGTGGTCGCCGAGCTCGCGGTCAGGGCGGCGGACGCCCCGGCCCAGCCGGCCCAGCTCGAGGCCGAGCGCCTCCAGCTCGAGCTGGCCCTGCTCGACCGGGAGATCCTGGTCGCCCGGGCCTCGGGACGGGGGGGTCAGAGCGAGCTCGCCGCCCGGCGCCGGGAGGTCAAGGCGGCGGTCGAGCGGGCTCTCACCCTGGCCCTCGAGCAGACGGCCGGCGACCGCGGTTAGCCGGGGGCCGGCGCCGGCGGAGGTCGACCCGTGGAAGCGAGCGGGCGACACGCTCGGGACCTCCCGCCCGGTCGGGCACGTATTGCTTGGGAGCGGTGGCCGGTCGGCTCTTGGTGGTCGCCCACCAGGGCGAGTGCGGACTCGGCCGGGTGGGCTACGGTCCGGTGAGCGAACGGGGAGTCGGGAGCCGGAGGATGGTCGAGGCGGCGGGCATGACGGCAGACGGGTTCGAGCGCCGGGTCCGGACGCTCCCGGGCGGGCGTCGGGCGACCGAGGCCGGGCTCGTCCGGGCGGCCCAGCGGGGATCGGAGGCGGCGGTGGCCGAGCTCTTCGACCGCCACTGGGGTCCGGCCTACCGGGCGGCCCTCCTGATCACCGGAGATCGGGCCGCGGCCGAGGACATCGCCCAGGAGTCGTTCGTCTCGGCGCTCCGGGCGCTGCCCGGGTTCGACCTCGGCCGGCCCCTGCGGCCGTGGCTCCACCGGATCGTGGTCAACCGGGCGATCGACTGGTCGCGGGCCCGGGCGCTCCGCCGCGAGGTCGGGGCCGACGCGGCGCCGGAGCCGGCGGCCGCCGAGGACCGGTCGGGCGGCGGGTTCGGCGACGAGGTGACGGCGGCGCTGATCGGCCTCGATCCCGAGCAGCGGTCGGTCGTCGTCCTGCGCTACGTCCTCGAATACACGCCCGGGGAGATCAGCCGGCTCCTCGGGCTCCCGCGGGGGACGGTCAACTCCCGGCTGCGGCGGGGCCTCGACGCCCTGGGCGACGTGCTGGAGGCCGGGGCGTGAACGACCATCGCCGGGTCGAGGAGGCTCTCCGCTCGGCCGCCGGGTCCGAGGTGGATGACGAGGCCCGGGAGCGGTCGTGGCGGGTGGTCGAGGCCGCCTACGCCAGCCATCGGCCCGCGCGGCGGCGGCGGCGGTCGGCGGCGGTGGCCCTGGTCGCCGGGCTGATCCCGGTCGCGGCGGCCGGGGTGGCGGCGGCCAGCGCGCCCAACACCGGGGTCGGGCGGTGGGTGAGGCACGCCCTCGGGGCCGGGAGGAGTCGGACCCAGCCGGCGCTCGTCCGGATCCCGGGCGGGGGGAGGCTCCTCGTCGAGGCCGGGGGAGGCGCCTGGGTGGTGGCGGCCGACGGGACCAAGCGGCGCCTCGGGACCTACGCGGGGGCGGCCTGGTCGCCGGGCGGGCGCTTCGTCGCCGCCTGGGGGGGAGGGGAGCTGGCGGCGGTCGACCCACGGGGCGGGGTCCGGTGGTCGCTGGCCCGGCCGGGTCCGATCGGCGCGGCCCGGTGGGCGCCGGTCGACGGCTTCCGGGTGTCCTACGTCGAGGGGGACGCCCTGCGGATCGTCAACGGGGACGGGACCGGAGATCACCGGTACGCCGCCACCGACCCGGGGGTGACCCCGGCCTGGCGTCCGGATCGGGCCCACGTCCTCGCCTACGCCGACCCCGGAGGCCGCCGGCTGGTGGTCGGGGCGGTGGACTCGGGCCGGGTCCTCTGGCGCTCGGGGCGCCTGCCGGGCATCCGCGAGCTCGTCTGGTCGCCGGACGGGACCCGCTTGCTCGCGGTGAGCGCCCGGGGGCTCGTCCTCTACGACGGCCGAGGGCGGCGCCTGGCGTCGGGACCGACCCCGGCGGGAACGGCGGTGACCGGAGCGACGTGGGCGCCGGTGGGGGGGACGATCGCCCTGGTGCGCGAGGCGACGTCGGGGGCCCGGAGCGAGCTGGTCCTGGTCACCCCGGGGCGCCGGCTCGACGCGCGGCCGGTCTTCTCGGGTCCGGGCCGGTTCGGGGCCCCGTCGTGGTCACCGGACGCGACCCGTCTGCTCCTTCCGTGGCCTGACGCCGACCAGTGGCTGTTCCTGCGCCCCGGGAGCCCGGTCCGGGTGGCGGCGGTGGCGAACATCGCCGGCCAGTTCGGCCCCGGCGAGACCCACCCGGCCTTCCCGCGGTCGGCCCGGTGGTGCTGCACGGTCGGGTAGCCGTCGGGACCTGCGAGGGACCGCCCGGCGTATCTCCTGCGTGCGTCCGCTCCTGCTTGCCGCCCTCCTCGGGTCGAGCCTCGTCGCCTGCGGGAGCGCGGCGGGTCGGGCGGGCGGGCCGCCGTCCCCGGGATCGCCCGCGGTCGCGCCGGGTCGGCTCCTGGCCCGGACGCCCTACGTCGGCGTGGCCTGCCCGCAGCCGAACTCGATCGCCTGCGATCGGGTCGGGCTGGCGGTCTGGCTGCGCGCGCCCGCCGCGGGCGTGAGCGCCCGGATCGACGACCGGCCGGTGGCGCTCCACGCCGGGGGCTCCGGGGGGCGGGGACCGACCTACTGGGAGGGCTACCTCCGCCCGGCCGGCCTCCTCGACGGCCGGCTTCGGGTCACCCCGGACGCCGGCCGCTACTGGTGGGCCGGCGCCCACCCCAAGCGCGCCGACCTGGTCCTGGACATCGTCGGCCGGGGCGGGGCCCGGCGGAAGGTTGGTCTCTCGGTCGGGCTCGCGCCCGGGTGGGGGTAGCGGTGTCGCGGAGGCTCCGGATCCTGATGATCGCCGTTGTCGCGCTCGGGCTCGCGGCCGGTCTCGGCCTCGCCGTCGCGGGTCGCCCGGGATCACCGGGACCGCGGATCCCGGGACGAACGGGCGCGGTCGTCGAGACGCCGGCGGCCGGAGGGATCGGGGTCGATCTCCCGCCGGGGTGGCACCGGCTCGATCCGCCGATCACCGCCGTGGTCGACCCGACCGAGCGCCTGCTCCTGACCTCCTACCCGGCGAGGCCCGGGGGCAACTGCGGCCCGGATCGCGCCGAACGGGAGCTTCCGGCGGGGGGCGCGCTGATCTACGTCTTCGAGTACGCCGGCCGGCCGGCCGCGGTGGGGACCTACCCTGCCCGCCGCGCCTTTCCGCCCCGGCCCGCCCACTTCGGCCTGCCGAGAAGGGCACTGGCGACCTACGAGTGCTGGCACGTCCCGAGCTACCTCCTCCGGTTCAGCTCAGCCGGGCGGTACTTCCAGGTCCACGTGGCCCTGGGCCCGGATATCAGCCCGGGGGGTCGCGAGCAGGTGCTCGGCGTCCTCGACAGCCTCCGGGTCTCGCGCGTGGGGAAGGCATCGTCCCGGCGGCCGGCTCGGCCTGCCCGACCGGCGCGGCGGTACACCGTCGGGGAGCTCGAGGCGGCGCTGCGCACGAACCCGAACCGCCAGGCGAGGCGGGCGGCGTGCGCGCCGGCGACCGGGGCCGACCGCCGGGAGGCCGAGCGCGCGTTCGGCCGGACCCGAGCCCCGCTGTTCGCCTGCCGCCTCGACCTCGGGGGCGGGTCGACCGAGCTCTTCGACGTCGTGCTGACCCGCGGCGGCTGCTTCGTCGGCGAGCGGCGCCGGCCGGGCGCGGCCGACTACGGGTGCATCCGGTGAGGCCCGGCCGGCGTCAGCCGGGGGGAGTCCAGAGCACGTGGAGCGCGGGGGGCTTTCGAAACACCAGTCCCCGGGGAGCGGTCGGGCGGGCCGGGTCCAGGCGGAGGGCGGGCAGGCGGGTCAGGAGCCGCTCCACGGCGGTCCGGGCCTCGAGGCGGGCCAGGTGCAGCCCGAGGCACGCGTGGGGTCCGGTCGCGAAGGCGAGGTGCTGGCGGGCGTTGGCGCGCTCGACGTCGAGCCGGTCGGGGTCCGGGAACACCTCGGGGTCGTGGTTGGCCGCGGCGATCGAGACCCGGACGAGCTCGCCCCGGCCGATCGGTGCGCCGGCGAGCTGGATGTCGGCGGTGGCGTAGCGGTCGACGACGGCGGCCGCCGGCTCGAGGCGCAGGGACTCCTCGACCGCGTTGGCCAGCACGCCCGGGCTCGCCTGGACGCGGGTGAGCTGGTCGGGGGCGGAGAGGAGGTGCCAGACGAGGTTGGCGATCATGCCCTCGGTCGTCTCGATCCCCCCGAACAGGAGCACGGCGGCGTTGGAGATGACCCGCTCGCGCCCGAGGCCGCCGGCTTCGCTGGCCGCGGCGGCGAGCAGCGACGCGGCGGGCTCACGGTCGAGCGCCGGGCCGATCGCGTCCGACAGCGCGGCGTATGCGTCGCGCCCGGCCGAGCCCGGAGGCCGACCGGCGGTGATGTCGGT
>JAXDHK010000363.1:0-5628 GCA_034664545.1 Solirubrobacteraceae bacterium | reverse complement strand
AGCTGATACTCGCTGACCAGCGCCCGCAGCCGGCTCCGGGCGCGCTGGGCGACCTTGCGGAACTTCTCCGACGACCAGCCAAACCGGCGGCAGAACTCCGCGCAGTCCATCTCCAGGCTCACCTGGCAGGCGAGGACCAGCCGCTGATCGTCGGTCAGCTCGCCCGCCAGCTCCCGGAGGCGCCGGACCTCCAGCCGCCCGGCGACCTGCCGCATCACCTCGGCGGTCGGATCCTCGAGCTCGCCGGCCCCCATCTCCGGGGCGTCCACCGGCACCGCCTGGGCGATCGCCATCTCGATCGGACTCCGGCCGCCGATCGCCCGCCGCCGGTCGTCGATCCGGGAGGAGAACTTCTGCTCGAGCGCGTGGAGGATGTGCTCCGGGCTGGCGAACGGATCCCGCTGGGCCCGCGCGACGAGCTCGAGGGTCGCCTGGCTGTAGCAGTCCTCGAGGTCCTCCCAGCGCAGTCGCCGCCGGTGGACCCGCAGCAGGCGATCACGCCGCGCGTTGGCCACCCGCGCAACCGCCTCGACCGGATCTCCCCTCCCGAGCGCCATCCATTCCCCGTCCGACGGGGCCAAGCGATTCGGGACGGGTAGCTCGCGGGTCGACACTCGGCGACAAGCCTCCAGCGACCGCCATCCTACCTCGTCGATCCGCCCCCGACAGGTCACGTAGACTCACGGCCTGAGCCGCGACGCCCTCATCTCATCATGACGACCGGCCCCGGCCCCGGCCCCGAGACCTCCGACCATCCGCCGGGCTCGTTCTCCGTGGCCGTCACCGGCGGAGGCGAGGGCCCGCTGGTCGCGACGGTGGCCGGCGACGTCGACATCGCCACGGCCAGCTCGATGGGCGCGACCGTGATCGCCGCGATGGAAGACGCGCCGGGGTCCGGCGTGGTGCTCGACTTCGCCAACGTCGGGTTCATGGATTCGACCGGCCTCCGGGCCGTCCTCGACATCTCCCGCCGGCTCGAGACCGGCCCGGGAAGCCTCGTGCTGCTCAGCCCCAACCGCCCGGTCCGAAAGCTCCTCTCCCTGGCCGGCCTCGACGACCGGATGCCGATCGCCGAAACGCTGGCCGAGGCCCGGACGATGCTGGCCGAGGCCGCCCAGCCCTAGACCGCGGGCAGGGCCCTCCTGAGCGGGGGACCGAGGAATCGAACCTCGAGCAAGGGTTTTGGAGACCCCCATGTTGACCGTTACACCAGTCCCCCGGGCTGGTCCAAGATACCGCGCCGGCCTCCGCCTCCTCCTCCCCCCCGGCCCCCGCCCAGGCCCGCGCTCGACCGGTCGGGGCCCCCACCGGCCCGAGGATCAGGCCGCCCGACCCCCGTGGCCGGCCGACCGGGTCCGCCGGGTCCGGGGAGGCAGCGTCTGGCTGTCCCCGAGCCGCCGGAGCGCCCGGACGGTCGAGGCCAGCGCCGTGTCGATGACCGCCCCTCGCCGGTCCCGGGCCATCAGGTTGACCCCCATGACGGCCAGATCGGCCCCGCCCGGCTCGATCAGGAGGACGTCGGTCCCCTGCTCGGCCAGAACCCGGACCTCCTTGGCCAGCCGGCGCCCGGCGCTCGCCCGGACGTTGGCCGCCAGGCGCTCCCCCGGGGTCCGGGCCTCGACCCGGGCCCGGGTCGACATCGGGTTGAGGCAGACGACCAGGTCGAGCTCCCGGCCGGCGAGGAGATCGAGGTTCGAGACCGAGTGGATCCCCCCGTCGACGTAGCGCCGGCCGCCGATCGTGACCGGACGGTAGAAGGCGGGGATGGCGCACGAGGCGGCCACGGCCTGCCCGACCAGGACGCCCGCCGGGGCCCCGGCGCTCCCGAAGACGACCCGCCGGCCGGTGGTGTAGTCGCAGGCGACCGCCCAGAAGCTCCGATGCCCGGGCCAGTCGGTGGAGATGAAGCGCTCGACCAGCTCCCGGATCGGGTCGGTCCGCACGACGCCCCGGGGCAGCCAGCCGCTCAGGAGCGCCGCCGGAGAGTGGCTGCGCGGGCGCAGGAGCGTCGAGACCCCGAGACGCCACGACCCCGGCCCGATCCGGGGGAGCGTCAGCCGGTAGTCGGCCCCCTCCCACGGGTCGACGATCTCGTCGGCCAGCCGCTCGACCTCGGCCACCTCCTCCGGGTCCTCCCGGGTCTCCCCGCTCGCGTACCCGGCCATCATCTCCGGGCCGACCCCCCCGGCGGTCAGGGCTCCGATCACCGATCCGGCCGAGGTCCCGACGATCCGCTCGGCCGAGCGCGGGGACCAGCCGGTCTCCTCCTCGAGGGCCTGGAGGGCGCCGATCAGCCAGGCCGCGCCGACCACGCCGCCCGCCCCGAGAACCAGCCCGACCCGCATCCCGCTCGCCTGCTCCTTCGCGCCTCTGGCCCCGCGCCGGGGCGTGACGGGCCATTACCCGGCCAGTCGCCCGCCGACTCGGTGCGACCGCACCCGACATATTGACGGGACGGGTCGATCACCGGTGAGAAGTGGGCCACCCGGCCTCCGAACCGCCCCGGCCCGGCCGACCCGGCCCGCCCCGACACCCGACCTGCACGTCTGCCGCCCGGCCCGGGAGTAAAGTGAGCGTGAACGCGCACGGATCCGGCCACCCGGCCGGGAGCGCGCCGGGGACGGTAAGGCATAGGTGGAGGCCGTGGCGCACCAGACGAGACCGAGCATCTCCCTCCCGGCAGGGCGCTCCCCGGAGCCCGTGTCGTGAGCGTCAGCCCGGCCGACGTCCTCCACTCGGGTGACGCCGACCCGCTCGAGCTGGTCGAGATCGACGGCGCCGCGATCGCCGCCCGGTCGCCCCTCCAGCTCTTCTGGCGCCGCCTTCGGGCCGACCGGGTCTCGATGGTCGCGGTCGGCGTGATCCTCCTCATCGCGATCGTGGCCATCTTCGCCCCCGTGATCGTCAAGATCCTCGGGGTCCCCGGGCCGAACGTCCAGAACTCGACCCTGAGCGACGCCTTCGGGGTCCCCGACGGCCCGAGCGGGGCCCATCCGTTCGGGGTCGACACCCTCGGCCGGGACGTCCTCGCCCGGACCCTCTACGGGGCCCGGGTCTCGCTCGAGGTCGGGGTCCTCGCCACCGGGATCGCCGTTTTCGTGGGCATCGTCGTCGGGATGCTCGCCGGGTTCTACCGGGGCTGGGTCGACACCGTGCTCTCCCGCTTCATCGACGTCCTCCTGTCCTTCCCGACCCTCCTCCTCGCCCTCGGCCTGGCCTCGGCCTGCCAGCTCGGGAACGGGTGCCTCGGCGGGCTGATCAAGCCCGGCCTGACCACGGTGGTCATCGTCATCGCCCTCGTCAGCTGGACCTACGTGGCCCGCATCGTCCGCGGCCAGGTCCTCACCCTCCGGGAGAAGGAGTTCGTCGAGGCGTCCCGGTCGCTCGGGGCCTCGAACCGGCGGATCATGTTCAGGGAGATCCTCCCCAACCTGATCGCCCCGATCATCGTCTACGCGAGCCTCCTGATCCCGGCGAACATCCTCTTCGAGGCCGCCCTCTCCTTCCTCGGCGTCGGCGTCAACCCCCCGACGGCCAGCTGGGGGGCGATGATCGCCGACGCCAGCTCGATCTTCGACACCGCATGGTGGTACATGCTCTTCCCGGGCGTCGGGCTGCTGATCACCGTGCTCGCCTTCAACCTCCTCGGCGACGGGCTCCAGGACGCCCTCAATCCGAAGGGCTCCCGGTGAACCGACAAACCACAGCGAAAGGACCGACGATGGCCAGGACCGTGAGGATCGCATCCGGCGTGGGGGTGGCCGTCATGCTCGCGGCGGTCCTCGCCGCCTGCGGATCGAGCAGCAGCAAGACCTCTTCAGGCAAGACCTCGGCCAACACGAACACCGCCAACGCGAACAACGGGGCCGGGGGCAAGCGCGGCGGGATCCTCAACGTCGTCACCAACGAGGACGCCTCCCACCTCGATCCCGGGCTGGCCTACTTCGTGATCGACTACGAATTCATCTACGCGACCCAGCGGCCGCTCTACTCCTACAAGCCCAACGACCAGACCAACCCGGTGCCCGACATGGCCTCGGGCCCCCCGGTGATCTCGGCGGACAACAAGACGATCACCGTCCACATCCGCCCGGGCGTCCACTACAGCGCCCCGGTCAACCGCGAGGTCACCTCGGCCGACGTCGCCTACGCGATCGAGCGGGGCTTCAACCCCCACGTCGCCAACCCGTACGCCGGGGTCTACTACGGGTCCGTGGTCGGAGCCGACAAGGCCAACGGGGGTCCGATCCCGGGAATCACGACCCCCGACAAGTACACGATCGTCCTCAAGCTCACCAAGCCGGTCGCCGGCTTCGTCGCCGGGGCGTTCGTCCTGCCCCTCTCGGCCGCCGTCCCCAAGGAGTACGCCCAGAAGTTCGACGCCCACACCCCGTCCGACTACGGCAACTACGCCGTGGCGACCGGTCCGTACAAGTTCCAGTCCGACGCCAGCGGCAAGATCATCGGGATCGGCTACCAGCCGGGCAAGAAGATCACCCTCGTGCGCAACCCCAACTGGTCGGCGACCACCGACTTCCGGCCCGCCTACCTCGACGGGATCAACTGGTCGATCGGCGTCACCCCCGAGGTCGGCGGCCGCCAGGCCCTGACCGGGAGCCACATCACCGAGGGCGACACGCCCCCGGCGACGATCGTCAAGCAGGCCTACCAGCGCTACCGCAGCCAGATCTTCTTCAGCCCCGGCTCCGGTAACCGCTACGTCGCCCTCAACACCGCCGTCCCCCCGTTCAACGACGTCAACCTCCGCAAGGCGGTGTTCGCCGCCCTGAACCGCAAGCAGATGGGCACCGTCCGCGGCGGGGAGGTCGTCGCCACGCCGGCGACGCACTTCCTCTATCCGGGCGTGGCCGGCTTCGAGGAGGCCGGGGGCATCCCCGGTCCGGGGTATGACTTCACGACCAGCCCGACCGGCAACCCGGCCGTGGCCGCCGCGTACATGAAGAAGGCGGGCTACCCGAGCGGGAAGTACACCGGCAGCAAGCCGGTGGTCGTCGTCGGGTCGACCGGGGCCCCGGCCGACCAGGACGCCCAGATCGTCGACCAGACGCTCCAGAACCTCGGCTTCAAGACGAACTTCAAGCTCGTCGACCAGTCGATCATGTACACGAAGTTCTGCGGGACGCCGAAGCTCGAGGTCAACGTCTGCCCGAACGTCGGGTGGGTCCGGGACTTCGCCGATCCCCAGACGGTCCTCGCGCCGACGTTCGAGAGCACGAGCATCACCCCGACCAACAACCAGGCCTGGTCCCAGCTGAGGGACCCGGCGATCGACGCGGCGATGGAGAAGGCCAAGCTCGCCGTCGGGACCCCGGCCCGGGCCAAGGCCTGGGGCCAGGTCGACGACATGATCACGGCCACGGCCGCGTCGATTCCCTGGTCCTGGGACAACCAGGCCAACGTGTACTCGAAGGACACGCTCTGCGTCAACGACCTATTCAACACCGGGACCTGCGACTTCAGCTTCTCGTCGCTGAAGTAGAGGGGATCGCCTAGCCAGACGCGCCGGAGCCCCCCAACCCCCCCGGGGCACCGGCCCACCATCAACCCACCATGGGTCGCAACAACAACCGCCGCCAGCTCTGGGCCCACGGCCTGCTCCTGCTGGTC
>JAXDHK010000362.1:0-5478 GCA_034664545.1 Solirubrobacteraceae bacterium | reverse complement strand
TGATCATGGCCGGACTCTTCGGGGTGGCCGTCGCCGGGCTCCCCGGCCTGGCCGGGGCCGCGTCGACCGGCGTCACCGCCCTCGACTTCAGGTTCGCCGGGCCGGACGGGAGCGCTCCGGCGGCGGTCGCGATCAACCCCGGCGACGCGGTGACCTTCGCCTACCCGGCGGGCTCGAGCCGCCACGACGTCCACTTCACCGGGTCGGCCCCCGACGCATGCACCGGCGCCACCGCCCAGGTCGGCCCCGCCCCGGCCCCGGCCGCCCCGGGCTGGAGCGCGACCTGCACGTTCACGACCCCGGGGGCCTACGCCTTCGTCTGCGACGTCCACCCGAACATGACGGGGACCGTCACGGTCAGCGCCCCCTCGACCATGTCCCCGGCGACCACTGACACCACGCCGGCCCCGGCCGGCCCGCCCCCGACCCCGCCGAGCACGCCCCCGGCGACGATGACGCCGACGCCGACGCCGACGCCGACGGCGGCGGCCAAGCCCGGACCGGCGGCGAGCGCCCTGAAGGTGGCGGGCGTCCAGCACGGGACCGCGGTCCACGGACGGGTGACGATCGCCCGGGCCGGGTCGAGCCTGTCGGCGACCCTCCGGGCCGGGACGGTGACCCTCGGGCAACTCCACCGGTCCGGCCTCCGGGCCGGGGTCCTGAGCATCGCGGTCCCGGTCGGAGCCGCCGGCCGCCGGCGCCTGACCGCCCACGGCCGCCTGGCCCTGACGCTCTCGGTGAAGGTGACGCCCCGGACGGGGGCGGCCCGGACGCTGTCGCACCCGGTGATCCTCAAGCCATAGGCGCGCGCCCGGCCATAATGGCCGCGTGCTCCTGGTCGTCGACGTCGGCAACACCCAGACCCACTTCGGCACCTACGAGAGAACCGAGCTCCTCGAGCACTGGCGCTTCTCCACCGTCCGGGAGTCGACGGCCGACGAGCTCGGGGCGACGCTGAGCATGCTGCTCGAGCTCCGGGGGATGCGCCTCGGCCAGATCGACGCCTCGATCGTCTCCTCGACCGTCCCCGAGCTGGCGCCCGAGTGGGTCGAGACCGCCCGGCGCTACCTCGGCCACGAGATGCCGGTGGTCGGGCCGGGCCTCCGGACGGGGATGCCGATCCGGATGGACAACCCCCGGGAGCTCGGGGCCGACCGCCTGGTCAACGCGGTCGCCGCCTACGAGATCTTCCACGCCGCGTGCGTCGTCGTCGACTTCGGGACGGCGATCACCTACGACGCGGTCTCGGCCGACGGCGAGTACCTCGGGGGCATCATCTCCCCGGGAGTCGAGATCTCGCTCGAGGCCCTGTCGGCCCGGGCGGCCAAGCTCCCGAAGATCGAGCTCGGAGAGCCCCGGGCGCTGATCGGCAAGACGACGGTCGACGCGATCCGCTCGGGCGTGGTCTACGGCTTCGCGGCCGCCGTCGACGGGATCGTCGCCCGCCTCCGGGCCGAGCTCGGGCCCGACACGGCGACCATCGCCACCGGGGGGCTCGCCCACGCGATCGTCCCGTTCGCCGCGTCGATCGACCGGGTCGACGACCTGCTCACCCTCGAGGGCCTCCGGCTGATCCACGCCCGCAACGCCTGACCCCGGCCGATCCTGCCGAGCGGGCTCCGGATCATCGTCGTTACTGTGGAGACCATCGCCTCCCTGAACGACAAGTGGATCCTCGGCGGCCTCGAGATCCCCAACCGGGTGGTCCTGGCCCCGCTGGCCGGGATCGGGAACTGGTTCGTCCGCCTCCAGGCCCGCCGCCACGGGGCCGGGCTCGTCGTCTCGGAGATGGTCTCGAGCTACGCGATCCACTACCGCAACGAGCGGACGTGCACCGAGCTCCTGCGGATCCACCCCGACGAGCGGGCCGGCGGCCCGGTGGCGATCCAGCTCTTCGGGAGCGACCCCGACGTCATGCGCTCGGCCGCGGCCGAGGTGGCGGCGGCCGGGGCCGACCTGATCGACCTGAACATGGGCTGCCCGGTCCCCAAGGTGTGCAAGACCGGGGCCGGGGCGGCGCTCATCGGCGACCCCGACCGGGCGATCGCCCTGGCCCGGGCGGCCGGGGAGGGGAGCGGCCTCCCGGTGACGGTCAAGCTCCGCTCCGGCCGGCGCCCCGGGGACCGGGATGGGGTGCTTCTGGCGCGGCGATTGGTCGACGAGGCCGGGGTGGCGGGGATCGCCTTCCACCCGCGTTCGGCCGCGGTCCACCACGCCGGCCGGCCCGACTACGAGCTGGCGGCCGAGCTCGTCCGGACGCTCGACGCCCCGGTTATCCTCAGCGGGGGAATGCGCACCGCCGAGGCGGCCCGGAGCGCCCAGGAGCAGACCGGGGCGGCGGCGGTGATGCTGGCCCGGGGGGCCCTCGGGAATCCCTGGCTCTTCGAGCAGGCGCTCGGGACGAGGACCGACGACCCGACCCGGGACGAGGTCCTCGCCGAGCTCGACTGGGTGATCGACCGGGCGGTCGAGCACCTCGGGGAGGACCGGGCCGGCCGCTACCTGCGCAAGTTCTACCCGTGGTACCTGGGCCGGCTCGGAGCCCCCCCGAGCGTGGCCGACGGCCTCGTCCGGTCCGCGTCGATCGACGCGGCCAGGGCCCTCCTCGCCGATCTCGGGAGCCTGGCCGCGGCGGCGTGAGAGCCGGGGGGACGCGGCGCTATACTGCGCGGTCGCTCGGTCGCCGACCGACGGAATCCCGCTGGTTGGCGGGGTTTTCTGCGCTTGGCACCGCTCACGCACAACTGGGGCTCACATGGCAAAGGACGTAATCCTCACTCCCGAAGGACTCGAGAAGCTCAAGGCCGAGCTCGATCACCTGTCGACGGACAAGCGTCGGGAGGTCGCCGAGCGGATCAAGGAGGCCCGGGAGTTCGGCGACATCTCCGAGAACTCCGAGTACGACGACGCCAAGAACGAGCAGGCCATGCTCGAGGCCCGGATCGCCAACGTCCAGGAGAAGATCCGGATGGCGACGGTGATCGAGCCCGAGGATCTCTCGACCGACGTGGTCGCCGTCGGCTCGGTCGTCCACGTCAAGGACGAGAAGACGGGGAAGTCGGTCAAGTACACGATCGTCGGGTCGGCCGAGGCCAAGCCCGCCGAGAACCGCCTGTCCAACGAGTCCCCGGTCGGCCGGGCCCTGCTCGGGCGCAAGCGCAACGACGAGGTCTCGGTCCAGGTCCCCCGGGGTCCGGCGCGCAAGCTCAAGATCACCAAGATCGAGGTCGGGCTCAGGTAGCTGTGGCCGGGGGCTCGCCGCGATGAGCGGCGACGAGCACGGTTTGGGCGAGCTGGTGGCCGCCCGTCGGGCCAAGGCCGACCGGCTCCGCGCCGAGGGCGTCGACCCGTTTCCCCGGTCGTTTCCCGGGGTCGAGCCGATCGCCGGGGTCGCCGCCGCCCACGCCGACCTCGGGCCCGGGGAGGAGACCGAGGCCTCCCACCGGGTCGCCGGTCGGCTCGCCGCCCGCCGGGGGCAGGGCCGGGCCGCGTTCCTCGACCTCGTCGACCGGTCCGGGCGGATCCAGCTCCACGCCCGGAGCGACGTGCTCGGGGACGAGGCGTTCGCCCGGCTGGTCGGCCTCGACCTGGGCGACCTGATCGGCGTCGACGGCTGCGCGATCCGGACCCGGCGGGGGGAGCTCTCGCTCCGGGTCGAGGACTTCACCGTGCTCGCCAAGTCGCTCCGGCCCCCGCCCGACAAGCACGCCGGCCTGACCGACGTCGAGACGCGCTACCGCCGGCGCGAGCTCGACCTGATGGCCAACCCCGAGGCCCGGGCGCTCTTCGCGGCCCGGGCCCGGGTGATCGCCGGGGTCCGCCGGGCGCTCGACGAGGACGGCTTCATCGAGGTCGAGACGCCGATCCTCCAGCCCCTCTACGGCGGGGCCCTCGCCCGGCCGTTCACCACTCGCCACAACGCGCTCGACCGGACCCTCTACCTCCGGATCGCGACCGAGCTCTACCTCAAGCGCTGCATCGTCGGCGGCCTCGAGCGGGTCTACGAGCTCGGCAAGGACTTCCGCAACGAGGGCCTCTCCCCGAAGCACAACCCCGAGTTCACGATGGTCGAGTGGTACGAGGCCTACGCCGACTACGAGGACGAGGCCCGCCGGCTCGAGGGGCTGGTGGCCGGGGTGGCGGGGGCGCTGGAGGAGCCGCCGGCGATCGACTTCGCGCCTGCGTGGCGGCGGGTGACCCTCCGGGAGGCGATTCGCCGGGAGACGGGGGTCGACGTGCTCGAGCACCGGGGGGACGCCCCCGGCCTGGCCGGGGCGATGACCGCCGCCGGGGTCGGGCCCCCCGGGGCGGGGCGGACCTGGTCGGGGCTGGTCGACGACCTCCTCTCGAAGTACGTCGAGCCGACCCTGATCGCCCCGACCTTCGTCATGGACTACCCGGTCGAGCTCTCCCCGTTCGCCAAGGCCCACCGGACCGAGCCGGGCCTCGTCGAGCGGTGGGAGGCCTACGCCGGGGGGATGGAGATCGCCAACGCGTTCAGCGAGCTCAACGATCCCGACGAGCAGCGGCGCCGGTTCGAGGCCCAGCGGGCCGAGGCCCGGGCCGGCGACGAGGAGGCCCAGCCCTTCGACGAGGCGTTCCTCGCCGCCCTCGAGCAGGGCATGCCCCCGACCGGCGGGGTCGGGCTCGGGATCGACCGGCTGGTCATGGTCCTGACCGGCCGCCGGTCGATCCGGGAGGTCGTCCTGTTTCCGGCGATGCGCGACTGAGCGGTTCTCGCGCGGGGGCTCCGCCGCTATTGGTAGACTGCTCTGTGCGCGGCGATCTCTCTTCCCCGATCACTCATCCCTTTGGCCGCCGCAGCCGAATAGATGAGCAGGACGGGACGGTTGCGCGTCCCACGACGCCAAGACAACACCAGCGAGACAACTAGGCGAAGCCGGTAGGAAGGACGCACCGATGTTCGAGCGATTCACAGAGCGAGCCCGGCAGGTGGTCGTTCTCGCGCAAGAGGAAGCGCGGACGCTCAAGCACAACTACATCGGCACCGAGCACATCCTGCTCGGGCTGCTGCGCGAGGAGGAGGGCCTGGCCGCGCGAGTGCTGGAGAGCCTTGACATCACCGTCGAGCGTGTGCGCGCTCAGGTCGTGCGCATCGTCGGCTCCGGCGAGGAGGTCACCTCCGGCCAGATCCCGTTCACCCCCCGGGCCAAGAAGGTCCTCGAGCTGGCGCTCCGCGAGGCGCTCTCGCTCGGCCACAACTACATCGGCACCGAGCACATCCTGCTCGGCCTGGTCCGGGAGAACGAGGGCGTCGCCGCCCGGATCCTCCTCGACTTCGACGCCGACTCGGAGAAGATCCGCAACGAGGTCATCCGCATGCTCTCCGGGCCCGGCGGGCGCCGCCAGGGCCAGAGCTCGGGCGCGGCGGCCGGTGGGGCGGCGACGACCGAGGGCAAGAAGTCCTCGAAGCTGCTCGACCAGTTCGGCCGGAACTTGACCAAGCTGGCCTCCGAG
>JAXDHK010000361.1:0-6451 GCA_034664545.1 Solirubrobacteraceae bacterium | reverse complement strand
ACCGGGCCGAGGTTCGCCGGGCGGCGGTCAGCGTGCTCGACTCCCTCGGCTTCGGACACCCGCTCGTCGGTGAGCTTCGCCGCCGGGTGCTCATCGGAGGCGGGCGGTGAGGCGCAGCGGGGTCAGGCGGTAGCACCGAGTAGTCGGGGTCGAGCAGTCGGTACCCCGGGAGAGCGTCGACCCGGCGTGCGGGGTCTGGCCGGTCACGACGTAGGAGTCGAGGAGCTCGGCCCGCCGGGACGGCCGCAGCGGCGGGAGGCGCCCGAGCTCCCAGTAGAGGCCGGCCCGCTTGGCCCAGGCGACCGCCGCGCTCGCCGGCCGGCCGACGAAGTCGGGGACGACCGCGGACCGGTCGCGCCCGGCCGGGGAGGCCATCGCGCACCGGAGGCCCCGGACCGTGACCCCGGTTCCCGGGGGGACCCGGGTCCCGGGGGCCGGCGACTGCCGGCTCGGGCTGGCCAGACAGAGCGCGGCCAGGGAGAACCGCTCGGGGATCGACATGGTCAACCCGGCCCGGTGGAGCCGGTGGTAGCCGTCGATCAGGTCGGTCCCGGTCACCCGGGGGACGACCACCGCCCGGGATCCCGCGGCCGCCGGCCCGGCCCCGGCGAGCCCGAGGCAGGCCCCGGCCAGGGCCAGGAGGCTGAGGATCGCGCGCCGCATGCCCTTCACGCTACGCCCTCCCCGGCCCGGCGACGCCGGTCGCAGGAAACCGCCCGGTCGGACCGCCGGCGCGACCCTCAGGCGTGGGCGCTCGCCACCGGCCCCGGCCCGCCCGTCTCGTTGACGAAGTGGAGCCGGGGGACCATCACCGGCGGGGGCTTGATCCGAGGATCCATGACCGTCGTCCCCTGCTGGGACCGGGTGGCGATCCAGCTCCCGGCGTGGCGCCCCCCGGCGTCGACGGCGTGGATCGAGACGCCCTCGACCGTGGAGTCGAGGCCCGGGGCCAGACCCGTGGCCAGGCCGCCGAGCAGGTCGCCGAGATGACCCCGGAGGCTTCGGAGGTCCTTGACCTCGAGCTCGACCGCCAGGGCCACCCCGTGGCGGGCCGGGTCCACCTGGATCTCGGTGATCGCGGCCCGGCCGATCGAGCCCGCCGGCAGGCCGCGCATGAGCACGCCGAGGTTGTCCTCGAGCTGGCGGCGGGCCGCCGACGGGGAGATCGTGTCGAGGCGGGTCATGCCGGCGGCCGGGTCCTGGCCCGGCGCCATCCGGACCGCCCCGTCGAGGTAGAAGGCGGCCTCCGGGGGCTGGGCCCCGGCCTTGTCGGTGACCGCGAACTGGGTCACCGCCGGCATCCGGGTCGCCGCCGCGGCTGCGATCAGGGCACCCCGCCACCCGGCCGCGGCCAGGACCGATGCCGCCGAGGAGTCCCTCGCCGGCGCCGGGAGGTGGACGAGCGCGTCGGGCACCATGATGCGCACCATCTCGGCGCCGGGGACGCCCGACGGGGCCGGCATGAGGGTGGCCGTGGCGCCGGGAACCACGGTCGCGGCGATGCTCGAGACCGTCGGGCGAGGGGCCCCGCCCCGGGAGAGCACGAGGACGACGACGAGGACGGCGGCCCCGAGGACGAGGACGGCGGCGATGAGGTTGCGCGGACGCATCTACTCCCGATGCCTGAACGTCATCCGGGCCGGCGGCGGCGGCAGCTTCCAGAAGCGGTCGCTCGGGGCGTACTCGAACAGGGCGGGCCCGGCCGTGACCCGCCGGCGTCCCTGGCGGGCGGTCGCCGCGTAGAAGCTCCAGGCCGCGTGGCCGGCCGGGGCGTAGCGGGTCGCCGCATGGGTGCCGTGGTTCTGGCCGTGGTCGACGATCTCGCTCCCGACCGCCGGCTCTCCGGAGTTGAAGCCGAGCCGGTAGACCGACCCGGTCAAGACCCCGTTGATCCGGATGCCCCAGGTCGCGGCCGTGTGGAAGCGGAAGACGTCGAGGTTCAGGATCGTCCCCGGGGACACCGGCTGGAAGAGCTGGCACCGGTAGGCGAGCGACCCGTACTGCTTGACCTCGGTGTAGATCACATACCCGGCCCGGGTCCCGCAGTTGTCGAGCTGGAGCCCGGGCCCCGACCGGTAGACCCCGACCTGGATGAGGCCCGGATCCAGTGACCCGTTGACGCTCTGGACGACGGTCCGGTGGACGATGAACTCGTCGGACTCCTGAAACAGTCGCGACGACGGCGTGCTCAGCGATACGAACGAGCCGAAGCTCGTTCGGCCCAAGCCGAGCGTCCCGAAGTCGGTGTCACCCCGGGCGGCGCCCGCCCCGGCCAGACCGGCGACCGCCAGCCCGACCGCGATCCCGCGCTTCGCCCGCATGGGCCCATCCTAGGGCGTGACGTCCCTGTCGCGGCGTGTCAGTCAGCTCCGGCCCCGGGACGCGGTTTCTTACGCGGCTCTCACACGGCCCCCGCATCCTCGGTGGGCCGGTCCGTCGGGGCCGCACCCGCGACATGCCAGAACCTCCACAGAGCACTCCCGGCTGGGCCCGCGTCCTCCTGGGGTTCGCGTGCATCGCGGCCATCGTCGGGGCGATCCTCGTCGTCGGCCCGGCCGCCTCGGCGCCCCAGTCGAGCCGGCGGGTGATCACGGTCGAGAAGGGCGTGGTCCAGTCGACCGTCTCGGGCAGCGGCACGCTCCAGCCCGCCCAGCAGCTCAACGTCAACTTCAAAGCCTCCGGCACCCTCCTGGCCGTCGACGTCCGCCCCGGTCAGCACGTCTACCAGGGCCAGCTCCTGGCCGAGCTCGACCCCCAGGCCGCGACCGTCGGCGTCCAGCAGGCCCAGGCGAGCCTCGCGGCGGCCAACGCCAAGCTCGCCCAGGTGCGGGCCGACCCGACGATCTCCGCCGGGTCCGCGACGGGCGCCGGGTCCAATCAGGCGGCGAGCGCGGCGTCGACGTCCCCGACCGCCCGCGCGTCGAGCGCCGTCCGCCCGGTGGCCGCGACCGCGGCTTCGACGACCGCGCCGGCTCCCGCCGGGCCCGGGACGCCGGCCACGGGGACGACCTCGACGCCGGCCGCCGCGACGGCCCCGGCCGAACCGAAGGCCCCCGCTGCCCAGCCGGCCCCGGCGACGAAGAAGGCCGCTCCCAAAGCGACCCCCACCGCCACCCAGAACACGACGGCCGCAGCGGCCACCGTGAGTCCGGCGACCAAGGCCGCCAACATCGCCGCCGCCGTGGCGGGCGTGGCCAGCGCCAACCTCAGCCTCAAGTCCGCCCAGATCGCCCTCGACGACACCAAGCTCTACGCCCCGGCCTCGGGCACGATCGCCACCCTCTCGGGCGCCCAGCCCGGGGACACGGTGTCGGCCGGGGCGACCGGGGCGGCCTCGCCGGCCGCGAGCTCGACCGGGACGGGCGCCTCGGGATCGTCGGGGACCGGCTCGGCTTCGAGCTCGAGCTCGGCGTTCATCGTCCTCGTCGACCTCAGCGGCATGGAGGTCGTCGTCCCGATGGGCGAGGCCGACATCACCAAGGTCCGGTCCGGCCAGCCGGGCACGGTCACGGTCAACGCGATCCCCGGCTCCGAGCTCGGCGCCCACGTCACCGCCGTCGCGACCCTCCCGACCACGACCAGCGGCGTCGTGTCCTACGACGTGACGCTCCGCCTCGACCAGCTCCGGTTCGGCGTCCGGCCCGGGATGACGGCCTCGGCTCAGCTGATCGTCTCCCAGGCCCAGGGCGCGGTCAGCCTGCCCTCGGCCGCGATCTCCCGGTCCGGGGGCCAGACGACGGTGACCGTGGTCCGGGGGGGCAAGGACGTCGTCCAGCCGGTGGTGACCGGAATCGTCGGCGACAGCGCGACCCAAATCGTCTCGGGGCTGACCGCCGGGGAGCAGGTCGCGATCGCCACGGCGACCAACCTCGGGGGGAGCGCCGCCGCCGGCGGGGCGGCCGGAGGTCTCGGCGGGGCGACCCGGGCCCTCGGGGGAGGCGGCGGGGGCGGCGGATTCGGCCTGGCCGGCGGAGGCGGCGGCGCCCGCCGGGGCGGCGGATGACCCTGTCCGGGCGGGGCCGAGGACCGGATGGCCCGGTCGCGGCCGGTGCGGCTCGGCCGTGGGTGATCCAGGTCGAGGCGGTTCGCCGGACCTATGAGCTCGGCGAGATCCGCGTCCACGCCCTCCGGGAGGTGTCGCTCGAGATCGCCCGGGGCGACTTCGTGGCGATCATGGGGAGCTCGGGGAGCGGGAAGAGCACGCTCATGAACATCATCGGCTGCCTCGACGCCCCGACCGCCGGCCGGTACCTCCTCGACGGGATCGACGTCCGCCACCTCGACGACGACGCCCTGGCCGACATCCGCAACCGGAAGATCGGGTTCGTCTTCCAGAGCTTCAACCTCGTGGCCCGGACCACGGCCGTGGCCAACGTCGAGCTCCCGCTCGCCTACGCCGGGCTCGGCCGGGTCGAGCGCCGCCGGCGGGCCGTGGCCGCGCTGACCCGGCTCGGGATGGCCGACCGGCTCGACCACGTCCCGACCGAGCTCTCCGGCGGCCAGCAGCAGCGGGTCGCCCTGGCCCGGGCCCTCGTCACCAACCCGTCGCTGATCCTGGCCGACGAGCCGACCGGCAACCTCGACTCCCACTCGACGGCCGAGATCCTCGCGATCTTCGGCCGGCTGAACGCCGCCGGGCGGACGATCGTCCTGATCACCCACGAGCCCGACGTCGCCGATCGGGCCAAGCGGCTGGTCCGCCTGGCCGACGGCCTGGTCGTCGAGGACCGGCGCCTGGCCGCCGTCGCCGGGCCCCCGCCCGGCCTGGGCGAGGCGTTCCAGGGCTCGACGGTCCCGGCGGCGGTCCCCGCCCGCGCATGATCCGGCTCGAGACGCTCCGGATCGCCCTCGGGGGCCTCCTGGCCAACCGCCTCCGGTCGGGGCTGACCATCCTCGGCCTGACCATCGGCGTGGCCTCGGTGATCATCCTGATCGCCGTCGGGAACGGGTCGGCGGCGGCCGTCGAGCAGCGGATCGAGAGCCTCGGCTCGAACGTCCTCCTCGTCATGCGCACGCCCACCTTCGGGGGGTCGGCGGCCAGCAACGCCCCGACGTCGCCGCTGACCCAGGCCGACGTCGACGCCCTGAACGACAAGGCCAGCGCCCCCGACGTCGCCGCCGCCGCCCCGGTGGTCAACGCCAGCCCGACGCTCGTCCGCGGCAGCGTCAGCTACTCCCCGGGGAGCTTCGTCGGGACGACGCCGGCCTACCTCACGGCTCACACGTTCACCATCGCCGGCGGAGCGTCGTTCACCGCCGCCGACGTGACCCACCGGACCCGGGTCGTCGTGATCGGGCCGACCGTCGTCACCAACCTCTTCGCCGGCCAGGATCCGATCGGCCAGACGCTCCAGGTCGGCGGCGCCAACTACCAGGTGGTCGGGGTCACCGCGTCCAAGGGGTCCAACGGGGTGGCCGACCAGGACGACGTCGCGTTCGCCCCGCTCACCGCCGTCGAGGACACCCTGACCGGTTACGGAAACCTCAGCTCGATCACCGTCCAGGCGAAGTCCCGAGGGCAGCTCGACGCCGCCCAGGCCGAGGTGACCTCGGTGCTCGACTCCCGCCATCACATCTCCAACCCGGCGACCGCCGACTTCCGGATCATCAACCAGGGCTCGATCCTCGCGGCGACGAGCTCGACGAGCAGCGTGTTCACCACCCTCCTCGGCGAGGTCGCGGCGATATCGCTCCTGGTCGGGGGGATCGGCGTGATGAACATCATGCTCGTCTCGGTCACCGAGCGGACCCGGGAGATCGGGATCCGCAAGGCGATCGGGGCCCGCCGGGCCGACATCCTCTCCCAGTTCCTCGCCGAGGCCGTGCTCGTCTCGCTCCTCGGCGGCGTGTTCGGCGTCCTCGTCGGCGTGCTCGGGAGCCAGTTCAGCATCGCCGGGGTGGCCCCGGTCGTGGCCACCTATTCGATCTTCCTCGCCTTCGGGGCGGCCGTCGCCACCGGCCTCTTCTTCGGCACCTACCCCGCCAGCCGGGCCGCCGGCCTCCAGCCGATCGAGGCGCTCCGCCATGAGTGAGGCCCCGGACCCGGCTCCCCCGACCAGACAGGAGCGACCGATGACGACCCAGGTCCATCCGACGGCCCCCGCCCCGCCCGAGCTCGGCCCGAGCGGATTCGACGACTTCGAGGAGCTTGCCCCGCGTCCCCGGCGGCGGCTGGTCACCCCGCTGAACGCCGGCCTCGTCGCCATCCTCATCACAGCGGTCGGCTTCCTCGCCGGTGTGCTCGTCGAGAAGGGGCAGGCCGGCGGGACGGCGGCCTCGGCCGGCGGGGCGCGCCGGGCGCTCACGGCCGGCGGGGCCGGAGCCGGGGCGGGGGCGGGGGCGGCCCGGGGGGCGGCGGCGGCCGCCGGGGCGACGGTGGGGACGATCTCCTCGATCGACGGACACACCCTCTACCTGACCGACACCCAGGGCACCACGATCAAGGTGACGG
>JAXDHK010000360.1:0-4125 GCA_034664545.1 Solirubrobacteraceae bacterium | reverse complement strand
GGGGTCGGGGACCTCGACCTGACGACCGTCCTCTTCGACGCCCGACCCGACTCGTCGCCCGTCCGGGCGCCCGCGACCAGGTGGGTGGCCCGGCCGGCGCCGTCGCAAGCCGAGCTCCTGGCCGGGGCATTGGCCGAGCGGGTGAGCGATCCGGCCGAGACGGCGCGCGAGGTCACCGGGCTCCTCCGCCGTCCCCGGGCCCTGGCCGACGGCCTGCGCCACCGGCTGGCCGGCGTCGGCGGGCTCGCCTGGCTCGGCGGGGACCCCCCGCCCCGGACGCCGTTGAACGTGGCGATCGGCCCCCACCGCCGGTACGCCTGGGTCGACGCCGACCTCGAACGGTTCCGCCGGATCAAGACCGGCCTCGGGGGGACCGTCAACGACGTCGTCCTCACCGCCGTCGCCGGGGCCCTCGGACGCTACCTGCGCAGCCACGGTCATGACACCGACGGGCTCGTCCTCCGGGCGATGGTCCCGGTCTGGGCCCCGGCCGTCCTCGGCCGGACGGGGAGCCGGGTCGAGATCGTCTGGGCCCGGCTTCCGGTCGGCATCGTCGACCCCCGGGAGCGGTTCGCCGAGATCAGCCAGTCGCTCGACGGCCTCAAGGAGTCCGGCCGGGCGGTCGACGCCCGGGTCCTGACCGAGCTGGCCGGCTTCGCCCCGGGGACGATCATCAGTCAGGCGGCCCGGCTCCAGGCCCGGTCGGGCGAGGCCAACCTGACCGTAACCAACGTTCCCGGCCCCCAGTCACCGCTCTTCCTCCTCGGCCGCCGGCTCGAGGCGATCTTCCCGGTGGTCCCCCTCGCCGCCGGACAGGCCTTCGGGGTCGGGGTGCTGAGCTACTGCGGGCGACTCGGATTCGGCCTGCTCGCCGACTACGACGCCGTCCCCGACGTCGAGGCGATCGCCACCGAGCTCGAGGCGGCGATCGAGGAGCTGGCGGCCCTGGCCGGGGCCGGACGCCGGCCCCGGCGACCCCGCCGGCCCGACGGCCGGAGCGTCCCGGCCGACGGACCGGCCGTCCCGTCCGGGACTCCGCCCCGCGCCCCGGGCGGCCGCCGCTCCGGCGCCGGGCCCGGCGCCCGGGCGCGCCGATAGTTCCGCCGATGCCCGTGCAACCGAGCGTGGGACCCCCGGACCGGCGGGTCCGTCTCGCGCTCTGCCAGGTCAACGCGACGGTCGGCGACATCGCCGGCAACGAGCGGCTCATCCTCGCCGCGCTGGCCGAGGCCCGGGCGGCCGGGGCCCAGCTGGCGCTCTTCCCCGAGCTGACCATCACCGGCTACCCCCCCGAGGATCTCCTCCTCAAGAGCCACTTCCTGCGCGACTCCCGGGCGGCGATCGACCGGGTGGCGGCGGCGGCCCCGGACATCGTCGCGATCGTCGGCTTCCCGGAGGGCACCCCCCGGGGGATCTACAACTCGGCGGCCGTCCTCGCCGGGGGCGGGGTGGCCGGGATCCACCGGAAGGTCCATCTCCCGAACTACGGGGTCTTCGACGAGCAGCGCTACTTCCGGGCCGGGGAGGCCTCGAGCCTCGTCGACGTCGGCCCCCACCGGATCGGGATCACCGTCTGCGAGGACATGTGGGAGCCCGGGCCCCCGGCCAGCGCCCAGGCCCTGGCCGGGGCGACGCTGATCGTCAACCTCTCGGCCTCGCCCTATCACCGGGGCAAGGGCGCCGAGCGGGAGGTCCTCTTCGCCCGGCGGGCCCACGAGGACCGGGCGGCGATCGCCTTCTGCGGGTTGGTCGGCGGCCAGGACGAGCTCGTCTTCGACGGGCACTCGTTCGTCCTCGACGCGACCGGGGCGGTCCTCGCCCGGGCCGCGGCCTTCGCCGAGGAGGTGCTGGTCTGCGAGCTCGAGCTCCCCCGGCCGCGCCCGCCGGCCCCCCCGGCCCGGGCCGACGCCGTCCCGGCCGCCCTCCTGGCCGGGGTCGAGCTCCCCCCGCGGACCGGTCCGTCCCCCCGACCCCGGGTGGCGGCCCTGCTGCACCCGGTCGAGGCCGAGGTCTACGCGGCCCTCGTCTGCGCGCTTGAGGACTACGTCGAGAAGAACGGATTCGCCCGGGTCGTGCTCGGCCTTTCGGGCGGGATCGACTCGGCCCTGGTCGCCTGCATCGCGGTCGACGCCCTCGGACCCGACCGGGTCACGGCGGTCGTGATGCCCTCGCCCTACTCGTCGTCGGTCACCCAGGCCGACGCCCGGACGCTGGCCGGGGAGCTCGGGATCGAGTGCCTCGAGCTGCCGATCGAGCCGGGGATGCGCGCCTACGAGGAGATCCTGGCCGCCGCCTTCGCCGGGCGTCCGGCCGACCTGACCGAGGAGAACATCCAGGCCCGGATCCGGGGGAACCTGCTGATGGCGCTGTCGAACAAGTTCGGCTGGCTGGTGCTGACCACGGGCAACAAGTCGGAGATGTCGGTCGGCTACTCGACGCTCTACGGGGACTCGGCCGGGGGCTTCGCGGTGATCAAGGACTGCGAGAAGACGCTCGTCTTCCGGTTGGCCCGCCACCGGGGAGGGATCCCGGCGGCCATCCTCGAGCGCCCGCCGTCGGCCGAGCTTCGACCCGACCAGCGCGACGACGAGTCGCTCCCCCCCTACGAGCTGCTCGATGCCATCCTCCGGGGCTACGTCGAGGAGGTCAGGGGCCGGGACGAGCTCGTCTCCGCCGGCCTCCCGGCCGCGGACGTCGACCGGGTGATCGGCCTCGTCGACCGGGCCGAGTACAAGCGCCGCCAGGCCCCGCCCGGGGTGAAGATCACCGAGCGGGCGTTCGGCCGGGACCGGCGGATGCCGATCACCAACCGCTACCGGGGCTGAGGGCTCAGGGCAGGGGCGGGGCGACCAGCGGCGTCCGGGCCGGGCGGACGGCGATCGTCACCCGCGAGACGGCGCACGCCCTCCCGGCGTCGTCGGAGATCTCGACGTCCCAGACCCAGGTCGTCCGGCCCCGGTGGCGGGGGACGGCCCGGGCGTGGACGGTGCCCGCGGCGATCGACCGGAGGAAGGTCGTGCTGTTGGACATGCCCATGGCCGTCATCCCCTGGTCGAGCACGACGGCGGCCGTACCGACCGAGGCGAGCGACTCGGCGATCGAGGCGTAGACCCCGCCGTGGACGAGCCCGAAGGGCTGGAGGATCTCCGGGCGGACGGGGACCCGGGCCCGGACCTCGTCCGGGGTGACGGCGATCAGCTCGAGGCCGATCAGGCGGTCGAGGCCCGGCAGCGTCGGGGGCGTCGCCTCCACGTCACCCAAGATAGGCGACCCGGCGCCCGGTCAGAGGCCCGGTGCAAGTCCGCGTGCAGGAGAAGGAGTGCGCTTGCGCTGCCCGATGGCCCACCCTAGGCTCTTGCCCGACCAGCCGGACCCGTGGCAAGCAAAGAAGTGGAGAGCCGATGAGAAAGCAGCGTGCCGAGCGCCTTAGGTTTGCCGTCGAGTCCCTCCCGCCCGACACCCAGCGGGCGATGCTCCAGGGCATCAAGGAGAACCGTATCGTCACCGGCGCCAACACCGACCGTCGGGGCGGGGTGTGTCCGATGCTGGCCGCCGACCGCAACTCATTCGAGATCACGCCCCTGGCCGAGATCTTCGCCACCGCCTGGGACCACTACACCGGAACGACCTTCGTCAACGTCACCCGGCGGGCGGCGAGCGACCGGGACCTGAACGTCCTGCGGACGATGCTCGAGACCAGCCTCGCCCTCAACGACGCGACGGCTCCGAGCCTGGTCGCCGCCGCCGGGGAGATCCGCGGCCAGGCCGAGCCCCGGCCGGTCGCCCGGCCCGACCTCGTCGACACCAGCCGGACCCTGACCGCCGCTGCCCGCCTCGAGGTGATGCGCGCCCTCGAGGCGACCGGTCACCCGGCCCCGGCCCCGGCGAGCTGGCTCGACGCCGCTCCGGCGTCGGCCCCCTCCCCGGCGCGTACCCGGGCGCCCCGGGCCCCGTCGCGGTCGGCCGGCACTCCCGACCGACCGGCGACGACGACGCGCTCGCACCCCGCCCCGCCGACCCGCCGTTCGGGTCGCGTCGAGCCCTTCCGGGCCGTCGCCGCCGGCCGGGTCCCGGCCGGGTCGGGCCCGTCGAACAAGACCCAGGCCGAGCTCGACCGCGAGCGGG
>JAXDHK010000359.1:0-4834 GCA_034664545.1 Solirubrobacteraceae bacterium | reverse complement strand
GGGGGGACCCGACCCCGGTCAGCGTGATCTCCTACGCCAACGCCGACGGCAGGCAGTCCCCCGGCGCCGGGGACACCGTCTCCGGCGGCGGGGCGTCGGCCACGACCACCGCGGCCGGGACGGCGACGCTCAGCTTCCCGAGCGTCGGGACGTTCACGCTCACGGCCACCGGGCCCCACGCCGTCACCTCCGAGCCCCACACGATCTGCGTCCACGACGGGAACGACGGCAACTGCGGGACGACCCCCGCCCCCGGGACCCCGCCCCCGACGACCCCGTCCGCCCCGAGCCCGCCGGCCACCCCGGCCCCCGACAAGACGGCCCCGCGCGGCCACTTCGCCATCGCCGAGGGGACCCGGATCGGCCACGGCAAGGGCCCCCGGACCCTCGTCGGCCACGTCGACCCCGACCCGTCGGGCATCCGCGACGTCCTGCTCCGGGTGACCCGGGTGGTCACCCACGGCAGGTGCGAGGCCTACAGCGCCGTCCGCCGGCGGTTCTCGACCGCCCGCTGCGGCGTGGCCAGCGCCCCGTCGTTCTCGGTCGGGAGCAAGCCGACCTTCTCCTACCTCCTCCCGTCCCGTCTGGCCAAGGGTCGCTACACCGTCGACGTCGAGGCGGTCGACGGGGCCGGGAACCACGATGCTCCGGCGCCGGCGCGCAACCGGATCGTCTTCCGTGTGGAATAGGACGCGACGGGGGCGCGGGTCGACGGCAACGGCGGCCGCCGTCGCCGCCGCCGCATCGCTCGTCCTCGCCGGCTGCGGACTCGGCGCCGGGGGGACCCCGGCCGGCGTCCAGCTGACCGTCACCCGGGACTTCGGGGCCGCCGGGCTCGAGGAGCGGGCGGCGCCGGCGATTCGGGGCAAGGACACGGCGATGCGCCTGCTCGAGCGCAACGCCAAGGTCACGACCGCCTACGGCGGGGGCTTCGTCAGCTCGATCGACGGCCTCGCCGGCGGCCAGGACGCCGGGCGCCCGGTCGACTGGTTCTACTACGTCAACGGGATCGAGGCCTCCCGGGGGGCGGCGGCGACCACGCTCCACGACGGCGACCACGTCTGGTGGGACCGCCACGACTGGGGTACGGCCATGGCCGTCCCCGCCGTCGTCGGCTCCTTCCCCGAGCCCTTCCTCCACGGGACGGGCGGGAAGCGCCTGCCCGTCCGGGTCGAGTGCATCGACCCGGCCAGCCCGGCCTGCTCCGCGGTCTCCCACCAGCTCACCCGCCTCGGGATACCGGCCGCCCGGGGTGGCGTCGGGCTGTCCTACCGGGACGAGTCGCTGCGGATCCTGGTCGGCGCCTGGCCGCGGATGCGCGACGACCCGGCCGCCCGCCGGCTCGAGACCGGCCCGAGCGCCAGCGGGGTGTATGCCCGGATGGCCCCCGACGGCCGGTCGATCGTCCTCCTGAACGCCCGCGGCGCCCCGGTCCGGACGCTCGGCCCCGGGAGCGGCCTCGTCGCCGCGACCCGGTTCGGGGGCGCCCCGCCCGTCTGGATCGTCACCGGCACCGACCCCGCCGGGATCGCCGCCGCCGCCCAGGCCCTCGAGCCCGGCGCCCTCCACGACCGCTTCGCCCTCGCCGTCGCCAACGACCTCGGCGTCCCGCTCCCGGTCGCCGGCCGATGACCCCCGGCCTCAGCCTGGCCTACCGGCGGCGGGCGAGCCCGCTCCACGCCGCCCGGGCCGCGGCCGGGGGGATCTACTGCCTGGGACTCGTCCTCTGCGCCCTGATCCTCGTCCACCCGGTCGAGCTCCTGGCCGTCCTCGTCGCCGTCCTCGCCGCCGCCCGGCTCGCCGGCGTCGGGGCCGAGGTCCGCCGGGCCGTCCTCCCGATGCTCGTCCTCGTCCTCGCCATCTCCGCCCTCAACGCCCTGATCAGCCGGAACGGCCTGACCGTGATCGCCCGCCTCGGCGAGCTGCCCCCGTTCGGACAGATCGACATCACCCTCGAGGCCCTGGCCTACGGCCTCGTCCTCGGCCTCCAGCTCCTGCTCGCCGTCTTCGTCGCCATGCTCGGGACGGCCACGGTCAACCCCGACGAGCTCCTGCGCATCTTCCGGCGCATCTCCCTCCGCTCGGCCCTGACCGCCGCCCTGGCCACCCGCCTGGTTCCCGTGCTCGAGGCCGACGGCCGGCGCCTGGCCGACGCCCAGCGCTGCCGCCCCCCCGACGAGACGCGCCCCCGGCCCCGGGTGGCGGTCGTCCGGGCGGTCGCCACCGGCGCCCTCGACCGAGCCCTCGACGTCGCCGCCACCCTGGAGGTCCGCGGCTATGCCCTCGGCGGTCGGCCGCCCCGGGTCCGCCACCGGCTCTCCCGCCACGACCTCGCCTTCGGGGCCGCCGGGCTCGCCCTGATCGCCACGGCCGTCGCCGCCAAGCTCGCCGGCCTCGCGGGGTTCGACGCCGACACGACGCTCTCCATCGCCCTCGGGCCCCCCGAGCTCGGCCTGGCCGCCGGCCTGATCCTCATCGCCGTCGCCCCCTTCGCCGACCGCCGGGGGATCGACCTGTGAGCGTCCTCGCCTTCGACGCCGTCACCTACACCTACCCCCAGGCCGGGACCCCCGCCCTGCGCGACCTGAGCTTCGGCCTCGCCCCTGGCGAGTTCTGCGTCGTGGCCGGCCTCTCGGCCGGGGGGAAGTCGACGCTCCTGCGGGCCGCCTGCGGCCTCGTCCCCCACTTCCACGGGGGGGAGTTCGCCGGCCGGGTGGTCGTCGGGGGCCTCGATACCCGCGACCACGGCCCGGGCGAGATCGCCGCCGTCGCCGGGACCCTCTTCCAGGACCCGGAGACCCAGATCCTGACGGGCACCGTCCGGGCCGAGCTCGCCTTCCCCCTCGAGAACCGCGGCCTCGGGGCGGCCGCCGTCGCCCGCGGGGTCGAGGAGGCGGCCCTGGCCCTCGGGATCGAGCGGGTGCTCGACCGGACGACCCGGGAGCTCAGCGGCGGCGAGCTCCAACGCGTCGCCCTGGCCGCCGCCCTCGCCGGCCGGCCCGAGCTCGTCCTCCTCGACGAGCCGACCTCCCAGCTCGACCCGGTCGCCGGGGACGAGCTGATCTCGCTCCTGCGCCGGCTCAACGAGCAGTGGGGGACCGCCGTCCTCATGATCGAGCACCGCCTCGAGCGCTGCCTCTCGGCCGCCGACCGGGTCCTCGTCCTCGCCGGGGGGGAGCTCGTCTGCGACGCGGCCCCGGTCGACTTCCTCGAATGGGCGGCCCGGGCCGCCCCGGCCCTCCAGACCCCGGGGGCCCGCCTGCTCCAGCGCGCCGGGATGCGCCCGGCCCCGGCCGGGGTCAAGGACGCCCGGGCGACGCTCCGGGCCCACGGGCTCCTCCGACCCCCGGCCGAACCTGGGCCCGACCTCCCAGACCCACCCGCCCCGGCCGGCGATGCCGCTCCGAAAGAGCCCCATCGCTGGCGCCGGCGCGCCCCTGCCCCGCCCCCGGCCCTCCGGTTCGACGGGGTCTGGCACGAGCTGGCCGACGGGCCGGCGATCCTCCGGGGGGTCGACCTGAGCATCGAGGCCGGCGAGTCGATCGCCCTGATGGGTCGAAACGGGGCCGGGAAGTCGACCCTCCTCCGCCACGCCCAGGGGCTCAGCCGGCCGACCCGGGGACGGGTCGAACGGGCCGGACGGGTCGCGCTCCTCCTTCAGAACCCGGGCGACTACTTCCTGGCCGACCGGGTCGCCGACGAGGTCGCCGCCCCGGTCCTCGCCGCCGCCGGGCTGGCCGGCCTCGGCGAGCGCCACCCCCGGGACCTGAGCGGCGGCGAGCGCCAGCGGCTCGCCCTCGCCATCGTCGCCGGCGGGGGGCCGGCTCCGGCCGCCGTCTGCCTCGACGAGCCGACCCGGGGCATGGACCGAGCCGCCAAGGGGGATCTGGCCGACCGCCTGGCCGGGTACGCGGCGGCCGGGGCGGCCGTCGTCGTCGCCACCCACGACGCCGAGTTCGCCGCGTCCTTCGCCCGGCGGGTCGTCCTCCTCGCCGACGGTCGGGTGATCGCCGACGGCCCGGTCGGGGAGATCCTCAGCGGGGGCTGGTACTTCGCGACCGAGACCGCCCGGATCCTCGGCGGCGACGGGGGGGTCCTCCTCCCCGAGGACGGGGGGGCGCTCCTGCGCCGGCGCCTGACCGACTGCGCCCCGCGCTGGGGGGCCGAGCTCGCATGATCGGCTGGGAGCTCGCCTCGTTCCTCCTGCTCGGGCTCGCCCTGATCGCCGGGTTCGTCTGGTACGAGCGGACCCGCCCGTCGGCCAAGGTGGTCGCCCTCGTGGCCACCCTGGCCGGCCTGGCCGCCCTCGGCCGGGTCGCCTTCGCCGCCCTCCCGGACATCAAGCCGATGACCGACATCGTCCTGCTCGCCGGCTACGTCCTCGGCGGAGCCCCGGGCTTCGCGGTCGGGGCGGTCGGGGCCCTGGCCTCGAACTTCTTCTTCGGTCAGGGGACGTGGACGCCCTGGCAGATGCTCGCCTGGGGGGTGATCGGGCTCGGCGGGGCCGGGCTCGGGCGCCTCACCGGGCGCCGGCTCGGCCGGGTCCCCCTGACCATCGCCTGCGGCGTCGCCGGCCTCGTCTTCGGGCTGATCCTCAACTTCTCGACCTGGGTCACGTTCAGCGGGGACCTGACCCTCGACCACTACCTCGTCATCTCCGGGTCGGCCCTCCCGTTCGACCTCGCCCACGTGATCGGGAACGTCTTCTTCTGCCTCGCCTTCGGGCCCGCCTTCGTTCGGGCGCTCCTGCGCTTCCGGGCTCGGCTGTCGGTCCGCTGGGTCCCGGTCGCGGCGGTGGTGCTCGTGCTCGTGCTCGGGGTCGCCCCGCTCGCCC
>JAXDHK010000358.1:0-3319 GCA_034664545.1 Solirubrobacteraceae bacterium | reverse complement strand
TGCCGGGCGCGAACACCCCGGCCTTGGTGAACTGGGTCACGTCCTCGGTGACCTCGAAGAACCCGTGGGCCCCGCTGCCCTTGGCGTGGACGACCCGCTCGGGCACGCGCTCCCGGTTGAAGTGCTGCATCTTCTGGACGACGTAGTGGTCGTGCAGGACGTTCGGCCCGGCCGGCCCGACCGTCAGCGAGAACTCGTCGCTCGGGGCGGGGATCCCCGAGTCGGTGGTCGTGCTCGGAGGCTTGGTGGGGTCGGTCATGGCTTCCTCTCACTCGCGAGGGTTCGGTTTGCGCCGGCCGGACACGGGGAGCCCGGCCACGACTTTCACCGTATCGCTTCGACCCACCGGTTCAAGTCAAATTCGTCGATCGCGACGACCCGCCGTCCCGACCGACTGAGGTCAGCCCCCAGACGCGCACCCCAAGCCCGAACTCGAAGCCCGCGCGAACCGGCTCTCCTCGGCCGGACGCCCTCGTCATTCGGAGCCGAGCCGGTCCCGGCCGTGGCCGCGGCCGCAGCCCTCGTCGGCCCCGGTCAGCGCCCTCCGGGCGAGGCCCGCTCCCGATCATCCGCACCCGCGCCCGGGGGCCCGGATGGGGACGACGGCTACACGCCCTCGGCGGCCGCTATCCGGCCGGTCCGCACGGCGTCGACCAGGGCGCGGTGGTCGCGCTCGTTCTGGTCGGCGTAGCGCTCGGCGAACCCCGCCACCGCCCGGTCGAGCTTCTCGCCCCCGCCCGCGTAGGCCCCGATCGCGATCGCGTCCCCCGACCGGGCGTGGGCCCGGGCCAGGGTCCAGGCGCAGGTGCGAGCGTAGACCCGCATCGCCTTCGGGCCGAGGGCCGCGACGTCGGTCGAGTCCTTCCAGTCCCAGAGTTGGCGGACGTAGTAGTCGCGCGGGCCACCGTCGAGCTGATCGTCGGAGCGGAGCCACCCGAGGAAGATGTCCCCGGCGGCCTGCATCAGGCGCTGGCCCTCGACCACTCGCCGGCCGCTGTTCTCGAAGCGGCTCGCTCCGGCGAAGGGCTCGAGCACCGACGGTCGCGCCTCCTTGACCTGGAGGAGCAGCGGGTCCTCGGCGTCGCGCCCGAGCATGAGGACGACCCAGCAGCGGGTCCCCACGCTCCCGACCCCGACCACCTTCCGGGCCAGGTCGGCGTACCGGTAGCGCTCGAGCAGCCGGCGCCGGGCGTCGTCGAGCGAGGCCGCGTAGGACTCGAGCAGCCCGCGCATCGCCTCGTGGCGGTGCGCCGCCTCGGACGGGAGGAGCTCGTCGACCGGGACGATCAGCGGGGGGTCGCTCACGAACCGGAGCTCGCCGTCGACCTCGTGGGTCAGCCTCGCCAGGGCGTGCCTCGGCCGGGCCGGGGGGACGTACCGGCCGATCGCCCGGCGTCCTCCCGGGCCGGGGCCGGCGTCGAGGCCGGAGTACCAGAGCTCGAGGTTGGTCATCCGGCCGAATGCCCTGATGGCCTTCCGGTAGGAGCCCCCCGCGGCGAGAAGGGTTCGCCGGCGGGTCTTCGGACCGAAGCCCCGGTCCCGGCCGGCGACCTCGAGGCTCGTGACCAGGCGCTTGAGATCCCACTCCCACGGCCCGGGGAGGGTCTCGTCGAAGTCGTTGAGATCGAAGACGAGAGCCCGCTCCGGGGACGCGAACCGGCCGAAGTTCGAGAGGTGGGCGTCCCCGCAGACCTGGGCCCGGAGGCCCGACACCGGGGTCCGGGCGAGGTCGGAGGCCATCACGCAGGCGGCGCCCCGGAGGAAGGCGAAGGGCGAGGTCATCATGCGCCCGTAGCGGATCGGGATGAGCTCGGGCACCCGCCCGGCCGCCTGCGCTTCGAGCAGGTCGATCGGGTCGGGCCGGTCCGGCGGCGCCTCCCAGACGGCGTGCGTCGACCGGCGGGCGTCGGCCCGGGCCGCCCGGCCCCGGTCGGCGCGCTCCTTCGGGCTGGCGTGACCCGGGGAGATCGGGCTCAGGGGGATCGCTATCGGCGCCGGGCGGCCGGCGCCAGGGCCGGGTTGGTCCATCCGGCGTCGGCCGGGTTGACGTTCGTCCCCGGGGCGACGATCGCGTCGATCGCGTCGAGGATGGCGTCGTCGAGCTCGACCTCGGCCGCCCCGAGCTGCGATTCGAGCTGGTCCATCGTCCGGGGGCCGATGATCGCCGCCGTCACCGCCGGGTGGCGGATGACGAAGGCGAGCGCCACGTGGATCAGCGACAGGCCCGCCTCGTCGGCCAGCCGCCCGAGGGCGTCGGCGGCGTCGAGCTTGGCCTGGTTGGCCGGGAGGGAGAGGTCGTACCGGTCGGGGATCATCGCCGCCCGGCGTGAGGTCAGATCGTCGGCTCCCTTGCGCCAGCGCCCCGACAGCCAGCCGCCGGCCAGGGGGCTCCACGGAATCACGCCCATCCCGAACTCCCGGCACACCGGGAGCACGTCGGCCTCGATGCCCCGGGCGAGGATCGAGTAGGGCGGCTGCTCGCAGACGTAGCGCGCGAGGTGGCATTCCCGGGCCGCCCACTGGGCCTTGACGATCTCGGCGGCCGGGTAGGTCGACGAGCCGACGTAGCGGACCTTGCCCTGGGCGACGAGGTCCGACAGGGCCCCGAGCGTCTCCTCGTGGTCGGTCCACGGGTCCCACCGATGGACCTGGTAGAGGTCGATCCAGTCGGTCTTGAGGCGCTTCAGCGAGGCTTCGACCTCGGTCATGATCCACCGCCGGGAGTTCCCGGCCTGGTTGGGGTGCTCGCCCATCCGGCCGTGGAACTTGGTGGCCAGGACCACGTGCTCCCGCTTCCCGTCGGCCAGCGCCCGGCCGACGATCTCCTCGGAGGTGCCCCGGGAGTAGACGTCGGCGGTGTCGATGAAGTTGATCCCGGCGTCCAGCGCCCGGTGGATGACCCGGATCCCGGCCGCCGGATCGGGGTCGCCCCACTCGCCGAACATCATCGCCCCGAGGCAGAGGGGGCTTACCTGGACGCCGGTGCGTCCGAGCGTTCGCAGTTCCACGCCTCGGATTTTAGCGGCCGGGTCCTCGGCGATCGCCCCGGAGGCCGCGCAGCCAAGATCTGGTCACGAGGGGCCGCTTTTGGAGTAGTGTCGGTGTGAGCTGGGCGTTACCTGCCGGTCGCGGTGGCCTCGTCCCATTTTGATCGAGCGCGCTCCGGGGTCCTGGCCCTCTTTCCTCGGGCGCGGACCCAACTGGGCGACGGGGAGGTTCGAACGATGACGCCTCCGGTATCGGAGCTTCAAGAGCTCGACGAGGTCAAGGTCCTGATCTCGCGCGGCCAACGGGTCGGGGTGCTCACCTACGGGGAGAT
>JAXDHK010000357.1:0-2584 GCA_034664545.1 Solirubrobacteraceae bacterium | reverse complement strand
GCCCCGGCGATCGCGTCGAGCTCGGGCTCGCGTCCGGCGGCGATGTCCCGGGCCATCGAGCTTCCGAGCGTGGGATGGTCCTCGGAGAACTGGGCCATCACCCGGGCCGGATTGATGGTGGCGCCCTCGGCCGCCGCCGCGACGGCCCCCTCGGCGACGACCGCCTCGAGGCGCCGGCGCCAGGTCGGGTCGGCGAGGATCTGGCCGAGGGGGAGCCCGGACGCGCTCGTCGCCGCCGAGAGGGCGTTCAGGCGCACGAGCTTCGACCAGAGGACCTGAGCCTCTGACTCCTCGATCCCGACGTCGATCCCGGCGGCGGTCAGCCGGGCGGCCAGGGCCTCGAGCGCGGGCCGGCGCCGGCGATCGTGGCTGGCCATCTCGATCCGGAGGAAGCTGCTCGTGTGGACGATCACGCCCGGTTCGGGGCGGTCGGATTCGACCCGGATGGTGGCGGCCACCGCCCGGCTGCCGAACCGCTCGCGCAGGAGGGTCAGGTGGTCGACGCCGTTGAGGAGGGGCACGACGAGCGCGGGGGCCCCGACGATCCGCTCGAGCGCCGGGGGCAGGCCGCTGGCCTTGGTGGCCACGATCAGGGCCTCGGGGTCGGCGGTGAGGCGGGTGACAACCCGGGGGCGGGCGGTGAACTCGCCGAAGCGGACGCTGTTGATCGTCAGGCCGTCCCGGGTGATCAGGGCCGCGGTCTCCTCGCGGGCGACGACGGTGGCGGCGATTCCGGCCCGATCGAGCAGGGCGGCCACGAGTCCCCCGACTCCGCCGGCCCCGAGGACCGCGATCATGCGCCGGACGCCGCGGGGCGGTGCGGGGGTCGCCGGTAGGGGTAGATCACCGGGGGCCAGAGTAACGACGATCGGCCCGGGACGCGGGCGCACACCACTAGATTGTCGGCGGTGAGCCTCGAGCCCGGAATCCTCGCCCACGGAGCCTGGGCGCTCGGGGACGTGGAGGCAAGGTGGCTCGAGGAGACCTACGACCCGGGGGCGGAGGCGACGGCCGCGGCCGACGCCGCGATCACCGCGCTGCGCGACCGGGGCTCCCCGGCTCACGACGGGGTCGGCGCCCGACTGGTCGGCCACGCGGCGAGCCCGGACGCCCTGCGGCTGGAGATCCAGCCGATCCGGTGGGCCATGCGCCTGGTCTCGGCGGACGCTTCCCAGAGCATGGCCGCCCTCTGCGTCACCCGGGCGGCCGACGGTCGGTGGCTCGCCGGGCGCCGGGCCGGCTGGCTCTCGACGTGGCCCGGGCGGTGGGCGCTCGGGGCCGGCGGGGCGGTCGATGCCGGGGAGAACCCGGCCGAGACCCTGGTGCGCGAGCTCGACGAGGAGTGGTCTGTGGCCCCCCGGGAGATCACGGCCCGGGCCCTGGTCTGCCTGCCCCACCGCCTCGTGATGTTCGTCGGCCTCGCCTGGCTGGCCGACGGGGCCGAGGTCGTCCCCGATTCCGAGCACGACGAGTTCGCGTGGTGGCCGGCGGCGGTCGACCGGTGGCCGGAGGAGGCGGACGCCGGCCTGCGCCGGATGGGCTCGCTCCTCGCGCAGTAGCCCCCCCGATGCTGACCTTCAGCCGCCTCGAGCGTGCGTCCTTCGTCCACTCGGCCATCTACCTGGGCCTGCTCTACGCCGGCTTCCTCGGGGGGAAGCCCGAGCCGGCGACGTTCGTGCTCGGGCTCGGCCACGGGCTGCTCTGGATCGGCATGTCGCTGGCCTGCGTCGCCGCCGTGCGCCGGCGGGTGATTCCCCTGCACCTCGCGGTCGCCGTGGCCGTCCTCGGGGGCTTCGGGCCCTTCGTCGGGAGCGCCGCCTTCATCCGGGAGGACCGCCGCCGCCAGGCCGCCGCCCGACCCGCCGCCTGAGGCCCCGAACCCGGGCCGTCCGTCCGTCCGGGAGGTGGGCGGGCACCCGGGCGGCCCGACCCCGGCGAGCGTCTACAGTCCGTGGGGCATGGCCGAGACCGCCACGATCCAGGTCGTTATGCCGCAGATGGGCGACTCCGTCTCGGAGGGGACGATCCTCGAATGGCACAAGGCGGCCGGAGACGCCGTCACCGCCGACGAGACGATCGTCGAGATCTCGACCGACAAGGTCGACGCCGAAGTCGCCGCCCCGGCCACCGGCACCATCCTCAGCGTCCACGGCGCCGAGGGCGACACCGTGGCGGTCGGCGCCGTGCTGGCCGAGATCGTGCCCGGCGACGGTCCCGGTCCCGGTCCCGGTCTGGCCGACGGCGGCGGGACGGCGACCCACAGCTACGACGAGCCGGCGGACGCGGCCGGCGAGGGCGCGCCCGTCCACTCGGGGGGGCTCCCGGCGGGCAACGGGGTCAACGGGAGCCGGGGGGATCGGGCGGCGTCCCGGCCCAACGGGACCGGCCCCGACCCCGCAATGGCACCGACCAGCCCGGCCCACCCGGCCGACCCGGCCGCCACGCCCGTCGCCCGGCGGATCGCCGCCGCCGAGGGCGTCGACCTCGGGCACGTCTCCGGGCGGGGGGCGTCCGGGCGGATCATGAAGGCCGACGTCCTCGAGGCCGTGCGAAACGGCGGGCGCGCCGGACCCACCCCGACCCC
>JAXDHK010000356.1:0-3040 GCA_034664545.1 Solirubrobacteraceae bacterium | reverse complement strand
GGCAGATGGCCGGCTTCAAGCCGTTCTACCAGTTCCTCGCCCCGACCCGGGTGATCGCCGGGAACGACCTCCTCGGGAGCGCCGGCTTCGAGTTCGCCAAGGAGGGGGCCAAGCGGGTCCTCGTCGTCACCGACGAGGTCATCCGCGCCACCGGGCTCGTCGACCGGGTCGCCGCCGGGGTCACCGACGGCGGGCTCGAGGTTGCCGGGATCTTCGACGCCGTCCCCCAGGACTCGGACTCCGCGGTCGTCATCCGCCTGGCCGAGATGGCCCGCGACCAGGGCGCCGACTCGTTCCTCGCCGTCGGCGGGGGCTCGGTCATGGACACGGCCAAGCTCGCCAACGTCGTCTTCGTCCACGGCGGGAGCCCCCGCGACTGGGAGGGTTACTTCGCCCTCCCCCGTGAGGACGACGGGGCCGGACGATCGATCGAGCTCGCTCCCCTCGCCTGCGTCCCGACCACCGCCGGCACCGGCTCCGAGGCCAGCTTCGTCGCCGTGATCAAGGATCGCGACGAGCACGTCAAGTACCAGATCGCCGACCTTCCCCTGTATCCCCGGCTGGCCATCCTCGACCCCGAGTCGACCCGGACGCTCCCGCCCCGGCTCGCCGCCGCGACCGGGATGGACGCGATGACCCACGCGATCGAGGGATACGCCTCGAGCGAGTGGAGCCCCCACACCGACGCCTACGCCCTGGCCGCGCTGCGGCTCATCCGCGACAACCTCCAGCGCGCGGTCGAGCATCCCGAGGACGACGAGGCCCGGGGGAACATGCTGATCGCCGCCAACCTCGCGATCATCCCGACCTCGTCGATCGCCTGTGGCATCGCCCACTCGATGGCCCACGCCTGCGGCGCCCACTTCGACGTCCCCCACGGGGTGGCCAACGCCATCACCCTCCCCTGGTCGATCGTCTACAACGCCGCCGGCGGCGAGGACATCGCCGTCCGCTACCGCGACGTCAACGACATCTTCGGGCTCGAGACCGGCGGCCCCGGGGATGCGGTCGGCGAGGTCCTGGCCGACCACCTCCGCCGGCTCGTCCACTCTCTCGGCCTCCCGACCCGCCTCTCCCAGGTCGGCGTCACCGAGGCCGGGATCCCGGATCTCGTCGACGGGGCGATGGGCGACGGCTGCACCGTGGTCAACCCCCGCGAGCCGACCGACGAGGACTTCGCCGACCTCTACCGCCGGGCGCTCTGACCCGGCCCCACCGGCCGGGCGCCTGGCCGGCTAGGAGGCCCCGGCGAGCTGCTCGGGCGTGTCGATGTCGGTCGGGTCGCACAGGTCGCCGCCCTCCCAGTCGCGCACCCGGAAGGACCGCAGCAGGTCCCGGGCCCCGACGTCCCCCCGGAGCTCCGGCACCCGATCGAGCACCCTCCGGCCGAGCACCACCGGGTGGCCCGGCTTCCCGGCGTAGAGCGTCCGCACCGCGTCGTGATCCCCGGTCAGCCGGTCGATCGCCCCGGCGATCACCTCCGGCGTGACGAACGGCATGTCCCCGAGGAGGACGGCCGCCGCGTCGACGTCGCCGACCCCGGCCGCCCCCGCCCGCAGGGACGCCGCCTGGCCCTCGGCCCAGTCCGGACAGTCGACCGGCTCGACCCCCGCGAAGTCGACCCCGGCCCGGATCGCCTCGGCGTGGGCCCCGAGCACGACCACGATCGGGTCCAGGCGCCCGACCGCCCGGACGGCGCGCAGGACGTGGGCCAGGAGCGGCTCCCCCCGCAGGAGCGCCAGCTGCTTGGCGCCCCCGAAGCGCCGGCCGGCTCCCCCGGCCAGCACGATCCCGGCGACCCGGTCGACCCGGCCCTGGCGAGCCGCGTCGCCGCCGTCGTCGTCGTCGCCGCCGCCGTCCGGGTCGGTCGCTCTGGCCCCGGTCACGTGATCGATTCCATCAGCTCGGCCAGCGCCTCGAGCGAGGCGATCGAGTTCCCGGCCAGGAGGTCGTCGGTGTGGGGGAGGGCCGCCTGCATCCCCCGGGTCAGCGGCGCGTAGGCCGGGTCGGCGGCCAGGGGGTTCAGCCAGACCAGGCGGTGGGCGGTCCGTCGCAGCCGGGCCATCTCGACCCCGAGCTCCTCCGGATCCCCCCGGTCCCACCCGTCGCTCAGGATCACCTCCACCGACCCCCGGCCGAGGCGCCGGCCGTGGACCCGGTTGAGCACCCCGAGGGCCTCGCCGATCCGGGTCCCGCCCCCGAGGTCGACGATCGCCTCGGCGGCCCGGGCCAGGGCCCGGTCGGGATCCCGGCCCCGGAGCTCCCGGGTTATCCGGGTCAGCCGCGTCCCGAGGGCGAACGCCTCGACCGGACGCCGGGCGGCCACCGCCGCCTGGACGTACTGGAGGAGCATCCGGGCGTACGGGGCCATCGACCCCGAGACGTCGACCACGAGGACGAGCGGCCGCGGCCGCGACCCCGGCGTTCGCCACCGCCGGTCGATCGGCTCGCCGTCGTGGCGCAGCGACGCCCGGATCGTCGCCCGGAGGTCGGGGACCTCCCCCCGCCGGCCGGACGGCCGGGTCCGGCGCGAGCGCCGCCGGGCGCTCCGCCGGGCCAGGCGCTCGAGCAGCACCCGGGCCAGGGCCCGCTCGGCGGCCGAGTAGGTCGAGAAGTCCTTGTCCAAGAGGAGCTCCTCCGGGCTCCAGGCTGCCGGGAGCGGCTCCCCGGCCCCGGGCGGGGGCGGCGGGGGGGAGGCCGGGGCCTCGGCCGGGGGGACCCCGACCCGGGGGAGGGCCATCCGGGCCGTCCGGACGAGGTCGTCGAGGATCTCGTCCTCGGGCGCCCCGGCCCGGTCGCCCCCCGGCCCCCCGGCCGCGGCCAGGAGCCGGGCCCAGGCGGCGTCACACGCGCGCAGGTCGGCCCGGCACGAGCACCGCGTCGCCCGGTGGGCGGCCCGGGCCGCCGACGGGGGCACCGCGGCCAGGGCCCGGTGCCCGGCCAGGACCTCGCCCACCCCGACGCTCGCCCCCCCGGCGCGCATCCCCGCGGCCAGGAGGGAGACGAACCGCTCAGCTACCGCTCAGCACCCCCTCGGCCC
>JAXDHK010000355.1:0-2987 GCA_034664545.1 Solirubrobacteraceae bacterium | reverse complement strand
CCGGCGCCTCGGCCAGTCGTGGGTTCGCCGGGGTGTCGGCGGCCTCGGCGACGGCCTTCGCCGGCGTCGGCGCCGCGACGACGTCGAGCCATTCCCGGTAGCGCTCGGTCCGCCCGTGGAGGGCGTCCTCGAACGCGCCCTGGAGGACCCTGGTGATCTCTCCGGGCCGGCCGCTCCCGATCTCGTGGTCGTCGATCTCCCGGACCGGGACGAGCTCGGCGGCCGTGCCGCTCAGGAAGACCTCGTCGGCCAGGTAGAGCTCGGCCCTTGCGACATCGCGCTCGACCACCTCGTAGCCGAGGTCACGGGCGATGACGATGATCGACTTCCGGTTGATCCCGTCGAGGATCGACGCGGTCTGCGGCGGCGTGACGATCTGCCCGTCACGGACGATGTAGATGTTCTCGCCCGACCCCTCGCACACCCGGCCGTGGTCATCGAGCAGGATCGCCTCGTCGTAGCCCCCCTTCAGGGACTCGACCTTGGCGAGCACGCTGTTGAGGTACTGGCCCGAGGCCTTGGCGTGGGGGATCAGCGACTCCGGGCTGATCCGCCGCCACGAGGAGACCTTGGCCCGGATGCCCGAGAGCTTGCTCTCCTCCCCGAGGTAGGCCCCCCATTCCCAGAGGGCGATCGTCACCTCGACCGGGAGGTCGAGCGGGTTGAGGCCGAGCTGCCCGTAGCCGCGGTAGACCAGCGGGCGGATGTAGCAGGAGCGGAGTCCGTTGCGGGTGATCAGCTCGTGCGTGACCCGGCGGAGCTCCTCGGCCGAGTACGGGATCGGCATGTAGTAGAGCTTGGCCGAGCGCTCGAGCCGGTCGAGATGATCGGCGTGGCGGAACACGGCCGGACCCTGGTCGGTCTCGTAGCAGCGGATGCCCTCGAACACCCCGGTCCCGTAGTGGAGCCCGTGCGTCAGGACGTGGACCTTGGCGTCCTCCCAGGCGACGAACTCCCCGTTCAGCCAGATGAGGTCCGCTTGATTCACGACGATGGCCTTTCTAGAGGTGGTCGAGCACGGCCCGCGCTGCCTCCCCGGTGGTTGCCTGACCCCCGAGGTCGCGGGTGCGCAGACCGGCCTGGAGCGCCCGGTCCACCGCCGATTCTACCGCCGCCGCCTCGGCTTCCAAGCCGAGCCCGTGGCGGAGGAGCATCCCGCACGACAGGAACATGGCCAGCGGGTTGGCCGCGCCGGTCCCGGCGATGTCCGGGGCCGACCCGTGGACCGGCTCGAACACGCCCGGCCCACCGGCGCCGAGCGACGCGCTCGGGAGCATCCCGATCGACCCGGTGATCATCGCCGCCTCGTCGCTGAGGATGTCGCCGAACATGTTCTCGGTGACGATCACGTCGAAGTGCCGGGGGGATGCGATCAGCTGCATCGCGGCGTTGTCGACGAGGACGTGCTCGAGCTCGATGTTCGGGAACTCGTCCCCGTGGACCCGGCGGACGACCTCGCGCCAGAGGCGGGAGGTCTCGAGCACGTTGGCCTTGTCGACGCTCGAGACCCGGGACCGGGCGGCCCCGAAGGCGACCCGGGCGATCCGCTCGATCTCGTGGGCGCTGTAGGTGCAGACGTCGGACGCCGTGTCCGCGGTCCGGGTCTTCTCGCCGAAGTAGATCCCCCCGGTCAGCTCGCGCACCACGAGCAGGTCGGTCCCCTCGATCCGCTCCCGCCGCAGCGGGCTGGCGTCGTAGAGCGACGGGAAAGGGCGCACCGGGCGGAGGTTGGCGTACAGGCCGAGCCCCTTGCGCAGTCCGAGGAGGCCCTGCTCGGGCCGGGGCTTCTCGGCGTCGGTGGTGTCCCACTTCGGGCCGCCGACCGCGGCCAGGAGCACGGCGTCGGCGTTTCGGCAGGCGGCGAGCGTCTCGTCGGTCAGGGCCGTCCCGTGGGCGTCGATCGACGCACCGCCGAACACGTGCTCCTCGAACTCGAAGTCCCCGACCGCCCCGAGGACCTCCTGCGCCGGGCCGAGGATCTCCGGGCCGATCCCGTCGCCGGGGAGGGTGACGATGTGGTGGGGCATGAACGGGGAGGGACCCTAGCAGGCGATGTATAGTGATGTAGGTATGAGTCATCGGATGCAGATCACGCTGACCGACTCCCAGTACGAGCGCCTCCGGGCCGAGAGCGGCGCCTCCGGGAGCCCGATCGCCGCGCTCGTCCGGCGCGCGATCGACAACGCCTACGGCCCGGAGCTCGCCGACCCCGAAGGTCGTCTCGCCGCGGCGCGCGCGGCCCGGGGCATCTGGGCCGACCGGGGGGACGAGGTCTTCCTGGACTGGCGCGAGCTGCGGGGCGCGCGTCCGTAGCTCGAGCGGTGACTCCGATCGTCGACACCGACGTCCTCATCGACTATCTCCGAGACGCGGATCCGGCGGTTGCTCTGCTCGAGCCGTTGTTCGCCGCCGGCTCGCTCGCCGCGTCGGTCATCACCAAGGCCGAGCTCGTCGCCGGCGCGCGCGCGGGGCAGCGTCCGGCGCTCGCCCGGCTGTTCGACTCGGTCGCCTGGCTCCCGGTCACCGACGAGGTGGCGGTCCGCGCCGGCGAGCTGTGGCAGGAGTTCCGGCGGGCGGACGCCGACAGCGTCCTCGGCGACTACCTGATCGCGGCCACGGTCGAGCTCGTCGGAGTCCACCTCCTGACCCGCAACGTCCGCCACTTCCCGATGTTCCCCGGCCTCGCGGCCCCGTACGCCGTCTGATCCGGCGCCGCCGCGCTGCGGCCGTCTCGCGCTCACCCGACTGATCGGTCAGAGCGCCGTCGTCACCGGACCGACCCGTTCGCGGCCGGCCTCGAACCCGGCGATCGCGCCCTCCTGGGCCAGGGTGAGCGCGATGTCGTCGAGGCCGTTCAGCCGCCGGTGGCGGAGGTCGGCCTCGATCTCGAACGCGACCGTCCGCCCGGCGAAGCGGACCTCGCACGCCTCGAGGTCGACCTCGGCGCTCCCGGCCGCCCCGAGGGCCCGGACGTCGTCCTCCCCGAG
>JAXDHK010000354.1:0-5219 GCA_034664545.1 Solirubrobacteraceae bacterium | reverse complement strand
CGGTCCCGCTCCTCGGGAGCGTGCTCCCGAACACGGTCGGGGCCACGCTCCGCCCGCAGCTGGTCGGCGCGGCGCCGAGCGCGGGAAAGACGGTGACGTTCACGTTCAACGTGCCGCTGACCGCCGCCCCCGGGAACCAGAGCTTCGGCTTCTACACCTCGACGGATTCGGCCTTCCACGCCGGGACGGTCACCGGCTTCAGCCCGGGCACCGGGGTCACGGTCGACTTCGGCGACGCCGACGCGGCCCTCTTCCCGCAGGCGACGCGCTTCGTCGCCGGGGAGGGCGCGGTCACCGACGCGAACGGCCGGGGGAACCCGGTCGGGACGATCGGCACCGGGACCCAGCGCCTGGACCTGGCGGCGACCTCGGGTCCGCTCCCCGCGGCCGGGGGCCTCAGCTACCACTTCGACTTCAATCAGGCGCTCCCGGCGAGCGCCGTCGTCTGCCCGGCGCGCTACGCGCTCTACGACGCCGGCGGGGTCCGCTACAGCCCGGTCGCCGGGACGCCGACGATCTCCGCCGACCGGCGCAGCACGACGCTCGCCTTCACCCCGGACTCGCCCGGTGGGGACCCCGCTCAGATCACCCTGGCGACGGTCGCGGCGGACGGGGTCGACGCGACGGGCTGCGCCGCCGGGGGGTCCTCGGCCCCGCTGAACAGCGACGGGGCCGTCGCGCTCCCGGGCGTGAGCGCCAAGGCGGGGGCGACGAGCGGCCCCGACCTCGTGAGCTTCCAGATCAACAAGGGGACCGGGTTCGCGTCGTTCGTCTTCGACGCCCCGGTCTCGAGCGCCGGGATCACGCCGGGTAGCTTCCACGTGGTCGACCGGACCGGCTCCCTCGTCTCGCCGCCCAACCAGGGGGGCAACGGCCTGCTCGGTCAGCCCCCGGCCGGACCGGAGGTCAACGTCGGCCCGGCCGACACGGTCAACGTCAACTTCTCGACCCCGACCAGCCTGCTCGGCCTCCTGCCCGGACCTCCGGACGTCTCGGCGACGCGGAGCGCGATCGGGGTGACCGTCGACGAGGGCGCGGTCAGCGACGCGACGACCGGGGTCGCCAACCCGGTGGGCTCGCTCGGCTCACCGGTCGCGACCACGCCCCCGACCGGCCCGACGGTGCCCCCCGCCCCGACGGTGCCGGTGCTCCCGAAGCCGGCGACGACGACCACCAAGCCGGCGGTCAAGGCCGCCTGCCGCCGGGTCGTCACGATCCACCTCCTGAGCTCGATCTCGCGGAACATCCGCTCGGCCACGGTGACCATCAACGCCAAGAACGCGACGGTCTCGAAGAAGCTCACGGTGACCGTCACCTTCTCCAAGTACCCGGGAGTCAAGTCGCTCGTGGTCCGGATCCGGGCCAAGCTCAAGAACCACAAGTCGATCATCCGGACGAAGACCTACAAGAGCAAGTGCTGAGCCGGTCCCGCCGGGCGGGCGGGATCAGCCGAAGCGGACCTTGCCGTTCGACCGGGCCCGGGCCTGGGCCCGGTCGACGAACTCGAGTCGCTTGAGGGCGGCCCGGAAGAGCCGGGTCACCAGGCGCAGGCGGGCGTTCTCCGAGCGGAGCTCGAGCAGCCCCTGCTTGGCGTCGAGGCCGAACTCGACGGTCGCCGCCATCTCGTAGGCGGTCATCCCGGCGATCCGCTCCGCGTCGGGCGCGGCGTCGGTCGCCTCGGCGACGAGCGCGGTGTAGGCCTCCCGGGCATGGTGCTCCGCCGTCTCGTCGGGCTGGCCGTCGCGGTCCTCGAGGAACTCGATGGTCCCCGCCGGATACGGGAGCTCGTCCTGGCGCTCGATCAGCCGGAAGGGCCGGGTTCCCCGGGTGAGGATGTTCATCCGTCCGTCCTCCATCCGCTCGAGCACCCGGTCGATCACGCAGGCGCAGCCGACCGGCTTGAGCTCGTCCTCGGCCAGCCAGATGATCCCGAACTCGCTGTCGCGCTCGAGGCACTCGCCGATCATCGTCTTGTACCGGGCCTCGAAGACGTGGAGCGGGACGTACTCGCTGGGCAGGGTGACGAGGCCGAGGGGGAAGAGGGGAAAGTCGCGCTGGATCCGGTCGGGCACGCCACTCAGTGTAGGCGCGGCCCGGCTATCGGCCGGTGGGCGGCGGACGGCGGGCGGTCAGCATCAGGTTGTAGAAGATCTCGGCCGGGAGGTGGGGCTCGAGCAGGCGGGTGTCGACCCGCTGAAGCGCGAGGTAGCCCCGAAACGCGTACTGGCGCCACGCCCAGGGGATGTCCTCGGGGACGGCCGTCGCCTCGAGCACCCGGTTGATCCAGCCGAACCAGTTGGCCAGGAGCTCCTCGCCGCTGACCCGGACTCCGACCAGGCCGGCCCGCTCGGCCAGACGGGTCAGCTCGTGGGGGGCGAAGGCGTGGATGTCGACCTTGCTCTCGAGCGCGTGGTCGGCCGCCCGGGGATCGCCGTTCTCCTCGGCGCTGGCCACCGGGGCGGCGCGGATCGCCCGCCGCCAGAGCGGGGCGATCGCCGCGGCGGCCCGCTTGGGTATGCGCGCCAGCCGGTCGCCGTAGCGGGACGGCTCGCCGGCGAACACGATCGTCCCACCGGGTCGAAGCACCCGGGCGAACTCGCCGAACGCCCGGTCGAGGCCGGGGAGGTGATGGAGCACGGCATGGCCGAACACGAGGTCGAAGCTCTGGTCGGCGAACGGGAGGACCTCAGCCTCGGTGGCCACCGTCTCGACGCCCAGGCCCAGGCGGTCGGCATTCTCCTCGAGGGTGGCCAGCATGCCGGGGGAGATGTCGCTCGCCACGGCGCTCCCGATCACCCCCCGCTGGAGGAGGTTCAGCGAGAAATAGCCGGTCCCGGCGCCGATCTCGAGCGCCCGGGCGTAGTGCCCGGCCGGGGTGCCGAGGGCCTTCTCGAGCTTCCCGAGCGTCTGGGACTGGCCGAGCTCGCCGAAGTCGATCCCCCACTTCGTGTCGTACCCCCCGGCGGCCGCGTCGTGGTAGCGGGTGTTGACCTCACGGATCTCGTCGGGCGATCGGAGAGCCATCGGCGCGGAACCTTAGGGGGTGGGGGCGCCGGCCGACGTGGCCGTCGCCGCGGGCCCTAGACTCGCCGGGCCGTGAGCTCCCCGCTCCACCTCCAGCGCGACCAGCCGCCGGGCGTCCCGCCGCTGAGCCTGACCGGGGAGCGCACCCTCCCCGACGTCCCGGCCGAGAACTACTGGTACCGGCGCCACCTCGCCGTCTACGAATGGATCGCCGGCCGGGTGGCCGGACTGCGGGTGATCGACATGGCCTGCGGGGAGGGATACGGGGCGGCCGTGCTCGCCGCCCGGGCGGCGGGGGTCGTCGGGGTCGACGCCAACCCCGAGGCCCACGACCACGCCCGCCTGCGCTACTCGGGGTCGAACCTCCGGTTCGAGCGGGCCATGATCGAGACCTTCGCCGCCCCGTGCGACGCCGTCGTCTTCCTCCAGACGATCGAGCACGTCCAGGATCCCGGCGGGGTGCTCGAGCGCTTCAAGGACCTCGTCGGACCCGGGGGAGTCGTCTTCGTGACGACGCCGAACCTCCTGACGATCGCTCCGCCGGGGGCCGATAAGTCCGACAATCCGTGGCACGTGCGCGAGTACCGGGCCGCCGAGTTCGCCGCCCTCTGCCGGGCGCACTTCGACCGGGTCGAGCTCCACGGACTCTTCCACGCGCGCAAGCTCCGGGTCCATGCCCTGGCCCTCGACCTCGGCTGGGACGCGCTCCACGCCCGGCTGGGGATCACCGACCGCTTCTACGACCGCTTCACCCCGGCGATCTCGGCCCGCGACTTCCGCCTGCGGCCGGCCGACGAGGTTCCCCTCGACGGTGCGCTCGACTTCCTCGCCGTGCTCCGCCCGTGAACCGGGCGCCCGTCCGGGGAGGCCCCGATCGGACCGACCGACCGGCGTCCGCGGGCGAGGCTCCCGGGAGACCGGACCCGGACGGCGAGCTGGCCATCGTCCTGCACACCCACATGCCCTACGTCGAGGGCTTCGGCCGGTGGCCCTTCGGCGAGGAGTGGCTGTGGGAGGCCATGGCCGGCTCCTACCTCCCGCTCCTCGACCTGCTCGACGCCGGGGCGCCGGTGACCCTCTCGGTGACGCCCGTCCTCTGCGACCAGCTCGAGGCCGACGGCGTCCCCGGGCGCTTCCGCGAGTTCCTGACCGCGGTGCGCCGGGAGACCCACCGACTCGACGCCGCCGAGCTTCGGGCCGGCGGTGAGGAGGAGCTCGCCCGGGAGGTCGAGCGGGCGGCCGGGGACTACGAGTCGGCGCTCGACCGGTTCGAGTCGATCGGCGGCGACCTGGTGGGCGGCTTCGCCGGCCACGCCGCCTGGACCTCGTCGGCGACCCACGCCGTGCTCCCCCTGTGCGCCACCGACGCCGGGGTGCGCCTCCAGGTGGCCGGGGGGATCGACTCCCACCGGGCCCGGTTCGGCGCCTGGGGCGGTGGGTTCTGGCTGCCCGAGTGCGCCCACGCCCCGTGGCTCGACCCGCTGCTCGGACAGGCCGGGGTCCGGGCGTGCTGCGTCGAGCTGACCCGGGAGTACGGGCTCGGGGCGGTCGACCACCTCCGCCCTGTGCGCCCGGCGGGGGGGCCGGTGCTCGTCCCGATCGACCGGGCGACGATCGACCTCGTCTGGCACGAGCACGGCTACCCGGCGGCCGGCGCCTACCGCGACCACCACCGCCACACGACCTGCCGCCACCGCCCGTGGGCCAACCACGGGGGCCCGTACGACCATGGGCGAGCGCTCGGGTTGGCCGGTGAGCACGCGGCCGACTTCGTTCGGCGGACGCGCGCCCGGCTGGCCGGGACCGGAGGCCTCGCCGTCTGCGCGATGGATACCGAGTTCCTCGGTCACTGGTGGTATGAGGGGATCGCCTGGCTCGAGGCCGTGGTCGCCGAGGCGTCCGCCCAGGGACTCCGGGTGGCCCGCCTCGACGAGGCGCTCGAGCGGCATCCGCCGGTCTCGATCGACGGCGACGACCTCCCGGTCGGCTCCTGGGGCGCCGGCGGCGACCTCTCGACCTGGAGCGGCCCGGCCGCGGCCGACCTGGCCTTCGCCGCCCGTGGCGCCGTGCTGCTGGCCCTGGCCGCCGGCGGCCGGGCCGGGGATCCGGCCGCCCGGGAGCTGCTCGCCGTCCAGGCGAGCGACTGGGCCTTCCTGACCACCCGCGCCTGGGCCGGCGACTACCCGACCGACCGG
>JAXDHK010000353.1:0-9727 GCA_034664545.1 Solirubrobacteraceae bacterium | reverse complement strand
CCAGATCTCCTCGGCCGGGCGCCGGGCGTCGATCACGAGATCATCGGGCTCCGGGGGGGCGAGGTAGTCGGCCACCCGGGCCACGAGGGCGGCGTCCCGGTCGTTGGCGGGATGGGGTCCCCCGGACGTGGCGACCCGGCGGATGGCCGTGGCCGCCGGGAGGCTGAGATGGACCCCGACGAGGCGGGCCCCGGCCGCGTCGGCGAGCTCGAGCGCCCGTTGGCGCTGGCCGGGCCGGGCAAAGCAGCAGCCGTCGAGGGCGACGCTCTCGCGGGTGCGCAGGCGGGCCCCGGCGGCGACCAGCATCGCCTCGAAGGCCAGCTGCGTCTCCTCGGGGGTGTGGGGGGCCGGGCCCGGGAACATCGCCGCCCGGATCAGGTCCCGGCTGATCACGGTGACGGCGCCGGCCGCGGCCGCTCTCGTCAGGAGCGTCGTCTTGCCGGCCCCGGGGAGGCCGGAGACCCGGAGGAGGAGCGTCCGGCCGGTCGAGCCGGAGCTAGACGTTTACGGGCTCCCGGGTCCGGTCGACGTGCGACCAGAAGTCACGCTCGAACTGGCTCCAGACCTCCGGATCCCAGCCCGGCTCGGGCTCGGGGTCGACCGGGTCGGGATCGTCGTCACGGCCGCGGCCGCGGCCGTCGTCCTCGTCGTGATCCTCGGCGAAGATGTAGGCCGGGATCGCGCAGGCGACCCCGAAGGCGATCATCCCGATCCCGATCCGGGTGTGGGCCACGAGCATGAGGGGGCTCGGAACGACGAGGGCGACGAAGCCGGCGATGCAGCGGTTGGCCACCGACTTGGTCATCAGCCGGGAGAGGATCACGAGGGTCAGGGCAGCTAGGGCGAGCGGGGCCGCCGTGAAGAAGGCGGTCGGGACGTGGGCGGGGATCATCACCAGGTCGCTTTCTGGGCACGAGCGCTGGTCGGGCGATCCTTGCGCTCATTGGGGTATTCGTCCCCTAGATCGTCGGTCGAGATCGAGAAGACCTTGAGTATGTGATCGTCTTCTCCTCCAAAGGTACCCCCGGTGGCGGGGGACCTCACGTCGTGTTCACGCCGGTAGGCTGGCCCCATCACCGCCCGCCCGCCGCCCGACCCTCCGCCCGAGCGCCCGCGACGAGATCCGCGTGTCGAGGCCAACGAGGCCCAGGGGCGGGTCGTCCTCGTGCGCCCGGACGACGGCGGCTTCTACCTCCTCGACGAGTGGGGCGCCCTGATCTGGGACCTATGCGACGGGGTCCGGTCGATCGAGGAGGTGATCGCCGCCGTGGCCGCCCGTACCGAGCGTCCGGTCGGGGCGGTCGCCGGGGACGTGCGCGAGTGGATCGCCGAGCTCCGGGTCGAGGGGCTCGTCGAGCCCGGCTGACCGGCGGCGCGACCGGTCCTCAGGCCTTCGGCGCCCGTCGGGATAGCGGGGCGATTCGCCGGCCGATCAGGGCGACGAGGCCCCGGAGGCCGCGCCCGAGCAGCCGCCCGAGCCGGGGGAGGAAGGCCCGGAGGAGCCGGTAGCCGAGGACGAGGGCCGCCCGCTGGGCCGCCGGAATCCCGGCGAAGCGGCGGGCCAGGCGGCGGAGGACGAGGGTGATCGCGCCGAGCAGGATCGCGAGGAGGCCCGCCTTCCGGGCCGGCCGGGTCCGAGCCGCCCGCCGGAGGAGGATCCGGGTTAGCCGGCGCATCGGGGTGCTGATCAGGCCGCGGCCGAGGAACCCGAGGACCCGGACGAGGGCCCTGACGATGGATCGGGCGAGCACGCCGACGACGAGCGCCCGGACCGTCGTCCGCCGCTCGGCCGGGAGCGGGCGGCCGGGCCTGGCCATGAGGGAGCGGCGGGTGCGACGGAGCGCGGCGGTCAGACCCGTGGACGGCACGTCGGCGGACCGATCCCCGGCTCCCATCCGCCGGGTGAGCGCGGCGACGATCCGCTGCTCGAAGGCTCCGGGGACGCGATCGCTGGACCGGCCGCCGAGGCGGCGCTCGACCGCTCGGGCGAGGCGGCGCTCGAGCGCTCCGGCCAGCCGCTCGACGACCGGGTGCTCGGCTCGGGGCGTCGTAACCGCGGGTGGGGTCGGCGCGATCGGACCCGCATCCTGAAGGCGGTCGAGCGCGCTGGCCATCTTCAGGGCGACCGAGCCGGCGATGCGGGCCGGGGCGGGCGAGTCGTCCTGGCGACCACGGTGGCGCCGCCGGTCGAGCGCGTCCGCGAGGCGCGTCCCGAGCGCGTCGGCCGCCCGCTCGTAGGCCGGGATCGGGCGGCGGGGTTCGAGATCGGTGCCGGGGCGGGCCATCTACTGCTCGTAGCTCTCGACCGTTCCGGCGTCGCGGATCGACGCCCCGTCGGGATCGAGTCCGGCCTCCCGGCGGGCCCGCCGCTGGCGCAGGAGGTCCCAGTAGCGGTCGAGCTCGACCCGAACCGCCTCGAGCCGCTCGTGCTCCCGGTCGGAGAGGCCGGCGTTCTCGTGGGCGTGGAGCAGCCGCTCCTCTTCGGCGACGAGGTCTTCGATGTGCTGGTGCAGGGAGCCGTCGTCCATCGGGACCTCCGTGGCGGGTTGGGCGGACTGCTGACGATACCGCCGCCGGGCCTTCACGACGGACGCCTTGACCGCGGCTAAATACTTGTGCTACGGTCCTTCCGGTAAGTATAAGTACAAGTAAGGAGAGCAGCATGGACAGCAGCACGACAAGCGAAACCGAGAGCAGGACCGGCGGCACTTCGGCGGCCGGCGAGAGCAGGCAGATCACGATCGACGTGCCGGCCGAGCGGCTGGCCGAGTTCTATGCCTTCTTCGGCCGCTTCCTGGCCGGGGGGCCCGGTCGGGGTCGGCGGGTCCACCGGGGTCATCGACACGGGCCGCACCATCGAGGGCACGGCTGCGGCGGGCACGGGCCCGAGACGCGGGACGCCCGCGAGGCGGAGTCGGCGGGCGGCCCACCGGCGGGAACGACCACGGTCTGATGGCCGACAAGGAGGTCACGGTCCCGGTGCCCGAGGAGCGGGTGGCTGAGTTCTATGCCTGGTTCGGCGCCTTCCTGGCCGCCGACCCGGGCAGTTGGCCGGGACGGGGCGGGGGACGCCGGGGCGGGCCACCGGGCCACGGAAGACGGGGTCGCCACCCCGAGGAGACGGCGGCGGCATGGACGGATGCCGACGGCGAGCGGGCGGCCTGGCTCTACGGTCGTCTGGCGCCGGCCGCCCGCGAGCTGTTCGACCTCGTGGCCGCGTCGCCCGGGCGCCGGTTCTCGGGCAATGAGGTGGCGGCTCGCCTTGGGCTCGAGAAGGGAGCCCACGGAGTGGCCGGGATCCTGGCCTGGCCGGGCCGGTACTGCCGCCACCTGGGTCGGGCCCTCCCGATCGCCACCGAGGGGCGGGCCGACGGGGGGACCGACTACTTCATGGACCCGGGGGTCGCCGGCCTGTTCGCGGGGACGCCGGCCGAGCCCGGCGGGTAGGCGCCGGGCGGCTAGAGCCGGCGGTAGCGGGCGTCGGCCAGCGAGGCGAGCGCGAAGATCATCAAGCCGGCGGCGACGACTCCGAGCAGCCACGAGCCGTACGGCTGGCGGGCGAGTTCGCGCAGGGCTCCGTCGATGCCGACGGCCCGGCTCGGGTCGAAGTCGATCGCCGTGCGGAGGAGGAAGTAGCCGATCAGGCCGAACACGAGGCCCCGGGAGACGAGGCCGACCCGGCCGAGGCCATCGACCAGCCGACGGACCCCGGGACCCATCTCCTCGGTCTTGGCTCCGTCGAGGTACTCGCCCTTGGACCCGGTGACCACCTGATGGACGCAGACGCCGATGAGGATGAGCCCGGCGAGTCCGACCAGCCACTGGCCGGCCGGCCAGCCGAGGACGCCGGCCGCGGCCTTGTGCGGGCTCGAGGACTGGTTGTCCTGGCTGCCGACGAGCGTCTTCACGGCCAGCCCGAAGAGTCCGAGGTAGGCGATCCCGCTCCCGAGGTTGCCGATGCGCTCGGTCGTCCCGCTCCGGTCGCTGCCCTCGACCCCCCGGCCGAGGAGCGCCTGGCCGATCTGCCAGACGGCATAGGCGAGGAGCCCGGCGGCCAGCACGACGAGCGCCGGGCCGCCGAGGGGCGCCCGGGCGATCGCGTCGAGGGCGCCCTGCTGGTTGGTCGCCGAGCCCCCGGCGGCGCCGAGGGCGAGCGCGAGGGCGAAGCCTCCGATCACCCCGTAGACCAGGCCCCGGGCGACGAAGCCCGCCCGGACGAGCCAGGTGAAGCCGCTCGAGCGGCCGACGGCGAGGGCCTGGTCGGAGGCGGAGTCGGCGGGTTTCGTGCTCACGGCCCGGGGTATGGTGACAGCGGGGTGGCGACTTGACCAACCGCGCGCTGGGGCGCCTCGACGAGCGGATCGGCGACGCGATCGAAGGGCTGACCCGCGGGCATCACCGGCGTCGGCTCACCCGCCTGGGCTGGAGCGCCGCGCTCGACCCCCCGCGCGACGGCCTCTGGTGCGCCGGGAGCCCGCCGCCGCGGCCGGGCAACGCGATCGAGGTGCTGGTGGACGGGGCCCAGGCCCTCCCGCGGATCGCGGCCGCGCTCGCCGGGGCCGAGTCCCACGTCCACGTCGCCGGCTGGCACGTCGAGGCCGACTTCCGCCTCGGCCACGCACCGGGCTCCCCGACCGTCGGCGGGCTGCTCGGGGAGCTCGCCGAGCGGATGCCCGTCCGGGTCCTCGTCTGGGCCGGGGCTCCCGTGCCGGTGTTCAAGCCCACCCGGGCCGAGGTCCGCCAAGGCCGGGAGGAGCTCTGCCGGGGGACGCGGATCCACTGCGTCCTCGATCGGCACGAGCGCCTCGCCCACTGCCACCACGAGAAGCTCGTCATCATCGACGACCGGGTCGCCTTCGTCGGCGGGATCGACCTGACCGGCCTTGGGGGCGACCGCTACGACGCCAACGACCACCCGTTCCGGGGGTCGGTGGGCTGGCACGACGCGGCCGTGTGCATTCGGGGTCCGGTCGTCGCCGACGTGGCCCAGCACTTCCGAAGCCGGTGGGAGGAGGTCGCCGGAGAGCGCATCGACCCGCCGCCGCCGGCGGCCGCCGACCCGGAGAGCGGGGACGTCGAGCTCCAACTCGTGCGGACGGTCCCCGAGCGGGCCTACCGGTTCGCGCGCCGGGGGGAGTTCCGGATCCTCGAGGCCTACACCCGGGCCCTGCGCTCGGCGGAGCGGCTCGTCTACGTCGAGAACCAGTTTCTCTGGTCGCCCGAGCTCGTCGGCATCCTCGCCGAGAAGCTCCGGTGCCCGCCCGACCCCGCCTTCCGCCTGGTGATCGTCCTCCCGGCCCGGGCGAACAACGGCGCCGACGACACCAACGGGCAGCTCGGCGTCCTCGTCGAGGCCGACGCCGGGGCGGGCCGGGTGCTCGCCTGCACCCTCTACGCCCGGGATCGGGCGACCGGGAGGAGCGACCCGGTCTACGTCCACGCGAAGATCGGCATTGTCGACGACCGGTGGATGACGATCGGCTCGGCCAACCTGAACGCCCACTCGCTGTTCAACGACAGCGAGGTCAACCTCGTGACCCAGGATCGGCGCCTCGTCGTGGATGTCCGCCACCGCCTCTGGGCCGAGCACCTCGAGGCCGACCCGGCGGCGGTGGCCGGCGACCCGACCGCGGTGGTCGACGGCCTCTGGCGGCCGATCGCCGAGGAGTCGCGCCGCCAGAGCGATGCCGGGCTCATACCGGACCACCGGCTGATCACCCTCCCAGACGTCTCCAAGCGGTCGATGCGCCTCCTCGGGCCGCTCCAGAGCCTCCTCGTGGACGGGTAACGGGCTCCCGGGGAGGACCCGGCGACGCCGAAAGCCGGGATCGCCGACGAAGGCCGCCGCGCGCCCCGGCGGGACCCGGGGACGCCGAAAGCCGCGGATGACCGACGAAGGCCGCCGCGCGACCGTCACGGAGGCGAGACGATCGGGAGCCCATCTGCGCGCCAGGCGACGAACCCCCCGATCACGTCCGTCGCGTCCCGGCCGAGTCGCTGAAGCGTCGCCGCCGCGAGACTCGACTGGTAGCCCTCGTGGCAGATGAGGACCAGTCGGGTCTCGAGATCGCCGAGCGCCGGCTCCGGATGGCCGGACCGGGGATCGGCGCGCCATTCGAGCACGTTCCGCGGGACGTAGACGGCTCCGGGGATCCATCCGTCGGCAGCGCGCTGGGCGTCGGAGCGGATGTCGACGAGAACGGCCCCGTCAGCGAGCACGGTGCTCACCTGGGGCGCAGCCACCCGGCGCAGGCCTCGCCGGGCCTCGGCGAGCAGGTCGCCGATGGTGGGACGCGGCGAGTGGCTCGACGGCTCGGACGGCATCCGCGATGCCGGAGGATCGCACGAATCCGTCCCCGTCGGGGCGTAGCCTCGTGGAATGGCCCGTACCCGCCAGACCCGTACCCCCCAGGCCCGCCCCTCCCGGGCCCGCGCCCCCCGGCGAGCGCTCGTCCGGGGGCTGGCGCTCGCCCTCATCCTCCTCCTCGCCGCCGTCGCCGGCCTCGGGGGCCCCGGCCCGGCGGTCGCCTCGGCCACGTGCGCCGACTATCCCAACCAGGCCGCGGCTCAGCGGGCGGCGGACACCCGCGACGCCGACCACGACGGGATCTACTGCGAGTCGCTCCCGTGCCCGTGCCTCAAGCCCGGGTCGAGCTCGACCGAAGGCGGAGGGGTCGTGCGCCCGCCGCCGGCATCCCCGACCGGGGCCGGGACCCGGGCGTCGGTCACCCTCGCCCCGGACACCCGGGCCGCCGGCTGCCGCCTCCGCGGGCCCCTCCCGGATCCCCGGTGCACGCCCGGGGCCCGCTTCGTCGCGGCGTCCCGGTCGGCGGTCTGCCGCTCGGGCTACGCCCACTCGGTGCGCGACGTTCCCCCGGCCACCAGGCAGGCCGTCTATCGCGCCTACGGGATCTCCCGCCGGTTCAACGGAGCCGACGGAGAGCTCGACCACCTCGTCTCGCTCGAGCTCGGCGGGAGCAACGCCGCCGCCAACCTCTTCCCCGAGGCGGCGACTCCTCGGCCCGGGTCTCACGAGAAGGACCGGCTCGAGAACGCCCTCCACGCGGAGGTCTGCGCAGGCCGTCTCGCCCTCGGCAGTGCCCAGCGACAGATCGCGCTCGACTGGGTCTCCGCCTACCACCTTCGCTTCGGATGATCGGATCCTCGGGAACGGGCTGCCCCGATCGTGGCCCTCGCCGGCCGCCTCAACCCCGCGACTTCGGCGGATGCAGCCTGAGCTTCAAGCCCGGGACGAGCAGGGTCGGGTTGACCGTCGGGTTGAACTGGGCGATCTCCCCGACCCCGAGCCCCGTCTTGGCGGCGATCGACGAGAAGGTGTCACCTCGGCGGACCTTCCAGAAACGGGGGAGGACTCGACGCGGGGTGGAGACACCCGGGACGGGGAGGTGAAGCTTCAGGTGCGTGCCCGCCATCACGTCAGCCGGATCCTGCAGCGGGTTGAGCCGCTGGAGCTGCTCGACGGTCAGGTGATTCTTCGCCGCGATCGTCGTGAACGTCTCGCCCGGCTGGACGATCCACTCCGGCGGAAGCGACCGGGTGGCCGCCGCCATGGCCGCCGGGGTCGTCAGGTCGGGTGGGGGCCCCGCGGACGTGGCGCCGATGAACGCCGCCGCGATCAGGCCCCCGACCAGGAGGATCGCGAACACTCCGGCCAGGAGGGCGACCCGGAGATCAGAGAACATGGCCCGTCTCCCCTCTCGGGCTCCACCCGACCCGGCATCGGGGGGTCCTGCTCGTCGCCGCGAGCTCTGGAGGCCGCCGGTCCCGCGAGTTTCTCAACGCGACAACTCCACGAAGCGTCGATTGCCTGCCATCGCCCGCCGGCACCGCTTCGGCTGCCGACCCGCGAATGGTCTGGAGAGGAACCGGGCGCCCGCCGCGCGAATGCCCTGTCCCTCGAGTTGTACCCCGGACGACGGCTGCGGGAACATGGCCGAACCGTCGAGCCGCCCCTACCGACGGTCCAGTCCACCGACCCGAGCCCGCTCCTGACCGGCACTCGACTCCCACCGACCGCATCCCGACCTCGCGAACCCCCGGGCGCGGCCTCCGGGCCCTACCATCCCAGGGGACTCTGCAACGAGAGGAGCGACCCAGATGGCTGATCTCGAAGCCGCAACCGCCGTGCCCACCCGCACCCCGGGGCCCACCGGCCGGGACGGGGCTCTCGAGGCCCAGCTCGAGCGTCACCGGTCGGAGCTCACCGGCTACTGCTACCGGATGCTCGGGTCGGCGTTCGAGGCCGAGGACGCCGTCCAGGACACGATGCTCCGGGCCTGGCGGAGCATCGATCGCTTCGAGGGCCGCTCGGCCCTCAAGTCCTGGCTCTACCGGATCGCGACCAACGTCTGCCTGACCATGCTCGACGCCCGCGGCCGCCGGGCTCGGCCGATGGATCTCTCGGCCCCCGGGACGGTCGACGGGCCGCTGACCACGCTCCCCGAGACCACCTGGCTCGAGCCGATTCCCAGCGGCTCCGTCCTGGCCGAGGACGGCGACCCGGCCGAGCTCGCCGTATCCCGTGAGACCCTTCGCCTGGCCTTCGTCGCCGCCCTCCAGCACCTCCCGGCCCGCCAGCGGGCCGTGCTCATCCTCCGGGAGGTGCTCCGCTGGCAGGCGACCGAGGTCGCCGAGCTGCTCGAGACGAGCGTCGCCTCGGTCAACAGCGCCCTCCAGCGGGCCCGGGCGACGCTCTCGGCTCGGGAGGTCGGGGTCGGCGATCCGTCGCCCCCCCTCGACGAGGCCGACCGGGCCCTGCTCGCCCGCTACGTCGACGCCTTCGAGTCGTTCGACATCGACTCCCTCGTCGCCCTCCTCCACGAGGAGGCCACCCTCTCCATGCCCCCGTACGAGCTCTGGCTCCGCGGTCGAATCGTCCTCCGAAGCTGGTACCTCGGGACCGGGAAGCACTGCCGCGGCTCGCGCCTGGTCGGACTCGAGGCGAACGGTCGGCCCGCCTACGGCCAGTACCGGCCGAGCCTCACCGGCCCCGGGTATGACCCCTGGGCGATCCAGGTCATCGAGGTCTCAGACGGGCGCATCACCGCGATCGACTCGTTCCTCGACACCGCCCGGCTCTTTCCCCTCTTCGGCCTCCCCCCGCACCTCGACCCCTAGGCCGTCGCCCGGGCCGGCCACGCCGAGGGGGCGCTCGAGCCCGGCGAACGCGATCAGCCCCAGCAGCTCGGGCGAGGCCCCCCGGAGGCGGACCGCCCGGCCCCGACGGTGGGCGGCCAGCGCCAGCCGGGCCAGGGCGTCGAGGGCCGCCCCGTCGGCCGGCACCTCGCGGACGTCGCAGATGACGACCCCGCCGGCTTCGTCGGCGTCGAGGACGGCGCCCAGGCGCGCGGCGAGTCCGGCGCCGTCACCCGGGGCGATCGGCCCGGCGATCACGAGGAGACCCGGGGTCGGTCGGGGCGACATCATGGTGGTCCGTCCTCCCTCCTCCCGCTGTCGGCCAGTGCCTTCTCCACAGACCCCGCCGAGCCCCGAAACTCGTCGCCCGCCGGCGCCCGGTGTCACGCTGTCCGGGTGAGTGCCCCTCCGGCAGCCGGCGACCGGGCCCCCGGCCGGCGCGCCTCCCCGGCCGGCCCCGAGCTTCCCGGACGTCGGGCCGGCCGGATCCCCGGCGCATGAAGGCCGACGCGGCGATCCGGGCCGTCGTGGTCGGCCGGGGCGGCGAGGCCGGGGGGCTCCGTGCGGCGGT
>JAXDHK010000352.1:0-7083 GCA_034664545.1 Solirubrobacteraceae bacterium | reverse complement strand
TGGTCGGGGGCGAGGGCCCGGGCGGGACCTTCGGGGAGGTCGACGCCCTGACCCCGGGAACCGGGCGGTGGCGGCGGCTGGCCGACCTCCCGATCCCGCGCCACGGCCTCGGCCTGGTCGCCGACGGGCCGCTCGTCTTCGCGATCGAGGGCGGCCCCCAGGCCGGCCTGACCACCACGCGGGCGGTCGACCGCCTCCGCGTCCGATGAACCGGCCTGTCGCCTGTCACAGGCGGGGGCCCCGTCCCGTCTGAGGTGGTGCAGGCGCGTGCGCGCCACCCCGCCACCCGGCGGGCCCACCCCCGCGGAGAGGAGCCCCTCGTGAAGATCTTGGTCGCCGGTGCCACCGGAGCGCTCGGCCGGAAGCTGGTCCCCCTGCTCGTCACCCGGGGCCACGAGGTCGTCGGCCTGACGCGGAGCCCGTCCAAGCGAGAGGCGGTGCGCGGGCTCGGAGCGACGCCGGTGGTTCTCGACGCGCTCGACGGGGACGCGGTCGCCCGGGCGGTCGGGGCGGCCGGGCCCGAGGTGATCGTCCACGAGCTGACCGCGCTGGCCGGGGGGGTCGACCTCCGCCGGTTCGACCGGGCGTTCGCGGCGACCAACCGCCTGCGCACCGAGGGCACCGACCACCTCCTGGCCGCCGGGCGGTCGGTCGGGATCCGCCGGTTCGTGGCCCAGAGCTATGCCGGCTGGCCATCCGCCCGGGAGGGCGGGCCGGTCAAGACCGAGGAGGATCCCCTCGACCCGGCCCCGGCGGCGCCGATGCGGGAGACCCACGCGGCGATCCGCCACCTCGAGGAGGTGGTCGTCGGGGCCGGCTGGACCGAGGGGGTCGTGCTCCGGTACGGAGGGCTCTACGGCCCGGGAACGTCGATGAGCCGGGACGGGGAGCACATCGGCCTGATCCGCCGCCGGCGGTTCCCGGTGGTCGGGGACGGGGCCGGGGTGTGGTCGTTCGTCCACGTCGAGGACGCGGCCGAGGCGACGGTGGCGGCGGTCGAGCGCGGCCGCCGGGGCATCTACAACGTCGTCGACGACGACCCGGCACCCGTGGCCGAATGGCTCCCGGCGGTGGCCCGGGGAATCGGGGCCAGGCCGCCCCGCCACGTCCCGCTCCGGGTCGGCCGGCTCCTGGCCGGGGAGGCGGCGGCGGTCATGATGACGCAGGTGCGGGGGGCGTCGAACGCCAAGGCCAAGCGGGAGCTCGGATGGACGCCGGGCCACCCGAGCTGGCGGGAGGGCATCGGCCGGGAGGCGGCGGCGTGACCGGCGCGGCCCCCCGGCCGGCGCCGGACGGGCTCGACGGGCTCAGGCCGCCGGTGTTCGCGATCGCCTACCGGATGCTCGGGAGCGTCGGGGAGGCCGAGGACGTCGTCCAGGAGACGCTCCTGCGCGTCCACCTGGCGGGCGAGCGGGGCGAGCCGATCGAGTTTCCCCGGGCCTACGCCACGAAGGTGGCGACCCGCCTGGCGATCGACCGGCTGCGCTCGGCCCGGGCCCGCCGGGAGACCTACGTCGGCGAGTGGCTGCCCGAGCCGCTCCTGACCGATCCGCCCCCGGCCGGGGACCCGGTCCGCCAGGCGGAGATCGCCGACTCGCTGTCGCTGGCCTTCCTCGTCCTCCTCGAGAGCCTCTCGCCCGAGCAGCGGGCGGTCCTCCTCCTGCGCGACGTCTTCGACTACGGGTACGACGAGATCGCCGGGGTGATCGGCACGAGCGAGGCCAACGCCCGCCAGCTGGCGGTCCGGGCCCGGCGGCAGGTCGAGGAGCGGCGGCCGCGGTTCGAGGTCTCGCGCGAGCGCCGGGACGCGCTGGCCCGGCGATTCTTCGCCGCCGCGCAGGAGGGAGACCTCGGGGGGCTGGAGGCGCTCCTGGCCGACGACGTCGTCCTGCGGGGGGACGGGGGCGGGAAGGTTCCGGCGCTCGCGCGCTCGGTCTACGGACGGGACCGGGTGGCCCGGACCCTGATCGCCTGGGGCCGGGTGGGCTCGCGGACCGGGGGGGTGACCCTCCGCCCGACCGAGGTCAACGGCCAGCCGGGCGCGGTCCTGGTCGACGGGGACGGGCGGACGTTCGGGGTGATCGGGCTGGACATCGCCGGCGGGAGGGTCCAGGGCATCAGCTCGATCGTCAATCCCGACAAGCTCGGCCACCTCGGGCGACCGGTCGGGAGCCTCCGGGACGTGCTCGACCGGTCCCGGGGAACGGGGGACCCGGGTCGCTAAGATCCTCTGCATGTGCCGGAGCATTCGCACCCTCCACAACTTCGAGCCCCCGGCCACCGAGGCCGAGGTCCGGGCGGCGGCTCTCCAGTACGTCCGGAAGATCAGCGGCTACCGGGAGCCGTCGCGGGCGAACGCCGCGGCCTTCCACCGGGCGGTCGAGGCCGTCGCCGCGGCGTCGACCGAGCTACTCGACCGCCTCGAGACCACCGCGGCCCCCAAGGATCGGGCGGTCGAGGCGGCCCGGGCGGCCGAGCGCGGCGCCCGCCGGCGCGCCGCCTGAACCCTTCCGGCGGCCGCCTCAGGGCCCGCCGGGCGTCGTCGGCGTCGTCGGGGCCGACTGGGTCGTGGGGGTGGTCGGCGTGGTCTGGGTGGTGTCGGTCGGCGGAGGGGTCAGCTGGGGAGCGGCATCGGTCGTAGTCGGGACCGTCGCGGTCACGGTGGGCTGGGTCGCGGCCGTGCTGGTCGGGGTCGGGGTCGTCTGGACGGTGACCGTCCGCGTCGGGGGGGCCGGGCTGCTCGGACCGGAGAGGAACGTGGTCGACCCGCCGGCGCCGGTGATCGAGTGGCCGAGGATGAGCTCGGGGATCGTGAAGAAGCCGACGACGATGGCGAAGGCGAGGAACCCGGTCATCAGCACGAGGCGCCACCGGGGCCGGAAGGCGGCCGTCGGGGAGTCGGCATAGCTGACCGGGGCCCACTCGGCCTGCGGCGGAGGGCTCGGGGACGGCGGGGGCTCGCCGGGCGCCGGCGGTCGCCCGACCCCCGAGGCCCGGTCCTCGGGCCGGGTCGGCGCCGGCGGCGCCTGTCCGCGGGCGCTCGACGGGCGGACGAGCGCCGGGGCGACGACGGGGACCACGCGCTGGGCGCTGGCCGAGACGTGGTCGACCGGCCGGCGCAGGAACTCGGAGGCGAGGGCGACGAGGACCGGGGTCAGGGCGGCGCTGACCACCGTCCCGGCGCCCCAGATCCGGGAGACGGTGAACGAGGCGATGGCCGAGGCGGCGGCGGCCACGGTGAGGGTCTGGATCGAGATGCCCCCGCGCCGCTCGTCGCGGGCGGTGGCGATGTCCTGGTGGAGGGGAGCCCTCCCGGCGCCGGCGAGGGGCTCCTCGGGCATGGGGTCGTACGGGCTCTGAGGGCTGGGCGTCACCGCTCCCTACATTAGCCATGACCTCCGGCTCGGCAAGCCGGACGGGCGAGGGCTACCGCCGGTGCTCGGCTCCGCCGAGGGCGACGGTGGCCACGGCGGTGGCCAGGTGGTAGAGGATCAGGAGCTGGACGAGCGCCAGCGACTCGGACCGGTGCTGCTCGCCGGCGATCCTGACCTCGCCGAGGTGGGCCGAGCGGAGGTGGCGGGCGAAATGGAGGCGATCCCAGATCAGCTCCTCGATGGCGAGGGCCCGGGCCCGGTCGAGCGAGCCCGGGATGCACAGGAGACGGCCTCCGTCCCGGCGGTCGGCCAGGGTGATGCCGGCCTCGGGATCCTCGACGAAGGGGGCGAGATCCGGGTGGGGGATGCCGTCCCGGAGGATCAGCTCGGCGTCGAGATGGTCCGAGTCGCCGCCGTCGGGGGGCACCGATCGGCGGACGCACATGTCGGCGTACCGGGACTGGGGCCGGATGTAGGCGGCGGAGTCGGGCTCCCGCCGGTCGAGGTCGGCGAGGACCTCGGCCTCGGTGTAGCCCCGGCCCGAGGTGTCGCGGGCGACCTTCCAGGACCGGCGGAGCTCCTCGGGGGGGTCGAGGTAGACGCGGACGTCGTAGGCGGCCCGGAGCTTCTCGGTGTGGTAGCCGAGGAGGCCCTCGACGATCAGGAAGCGGGACGCCTTGACGTAGACCGGGGGGCCGAACGTGCCGTGGGAGTGCTGGTAGACCGGCTTGAGGATGGGCTCGCCCTGGCGCAGGAGGTTGAGGTGCTGGGCCATGATGTCCATGTAGTTGCACTCGGGGTCCAGGGGGGTGATCCCGAGCTCGGCCCGCTGCTTGCGGTCGTAGCGGTGGTAGTCGTCGGTGCAGACATGGGTCACGGCGTCGACGCCGAGGGCCTGGACGAGGCCACGGCTGAGCGTCGTCTTTCCCGACGCGGAGTCGCCGACGATGCCGAGGACGACGGGTCGGGAGCTCAGGTCGGGAGGGGCGGACGGAGGGTGGCTTCCGGACATGGCGGCAGGGCAGACTACCGCGGGCGCGCCGCCCTGGGCGACCAGGTCTCGGCGGCTCCCCGGACCGGGTTGGGCGGGGTCGCCTGGACCGGCGGGCCGGGTGGCGCCGAGGGCGCGTCGGGGGAATGCCCTAACCTCAGGGGCGTGCTCACCAACCTCGAGATCCTCCCGGCTTCGGATTCGGCCTCGGGCCAGCCGAGCGCCGTGTTCGACGCGTCGGCCGACCAGCTCCTGGCCTGCAGCTACGCGGTCAGCCACCACCTGCGCTGGCGCTTCGGCGGGGAGGGCCTCGACGTGGAGGAGACGTTGACCATGCGGGGGCTCGTCGGCGTCGGCGATCAACTCGGGGCTCTGGTCGAGGCCGATGGCCACGGGACGGTCTTCCTCGTCGGTCGGGCCGGGGCGCTGCTCCACGAGGCGGTCTCGACCTACGTGACGATGCGCGACCTCGAGAGCCATCAGTCGGTCGAGGAGCGGGCCCGGCTGGCCATCCTCGGCGACCTCCTCGGCGACCTGGGCGCCCTACGGGCCTCGCTCGAGAAGGCCGGCGGGCCCGGGGGTTCGGGTCAGCCCTTGTGCGCGGCGTAGAGCTCGGCGGTGGCCAGGACCGAGCCGTCGGCTCGGGACCCGGCGGCGACTAGGACGGCCCCGCTGGCCAGGAGGGTGGCGGTCTGGTGGAGGCGGGCCCCCTTCATCGAGGCGGCGGGGAACCAGGCCTTGCGCTTGGGGTCGTAGATCTCGGCCGTCCGCAGGGCTCCGGAGTCGTTGATTCCGGCGACGATGAGGACGAGGCCGTTGCGGAGGCGGACGGCGCTGGCGAACCCGCGCTTGGCGCGCATCGGGGCGGCTACCGTCCACTTGTTGGCGGCCGGGTCGTAGATCTCGGTCGAGGCGGTGAAGCCGGGGGCCCGGTCGCCGCCGCCGGCGACGAGGACCCGCCCGTCGCGCAGGAGGGTGGCCGTCTGGTGGGTCCGGGCGACGTGCATCGACGCGGCCCGGGCCCAGGTGTTGGCGTCAGGGTCGTAGAGCTCGGCCTGCTTGCGGAAGACGCCGTCGAAGTCCTGGCCCCCGGTGACGAGCACCTTCCCGTCCGGGAGGAGCGTCGCCGTATGGAAGTAGCGGCCGGTCTTCATCCTCCCGGCCGGCGTCCAGTGCCCGGTCGCCGGGTCGTAGAGCTCGGCGCTGGCCAGGGCCTTGCTGCCGTTGGCCAGGCCCCCGGCGACGAGGACCTTCCCGTTCGCGAGGAGCGTCGCCGTGGCGTTGGCCCGGCCCTGGGCCATGGAATCCGTGGGCGTCCAGGTGTCGGTCGCCGGGTCGTAGAGCTCGGCCTCGGTCAGGTATCCGGACTCGAGGTTGGCGCCCCCGGCGACCAGGACCTGGCCGTCGGGGAGGAGCGTCTCGGTGTGGGTGAACCGCCCGACCTTCATCGGGCTGGCCGCCGCCCAGGTCCGGGTCTGGGGATTGAAGAGCTCGGCGGTGGTGGCGAACCCGGAGCTGCCGAAGCCGCCGGTCACCAGCACCCGGCCGTCGGGCAGGAGCGCCGCGGCGTGGATCTCGCGGCCGCTCCGCAGCCGGGAGACAGTCCGCCAATGCCCGGGGCCGACCGCGGCCGCGGCGGCCAGGGCGGCGGGGGCGGCGATCGTGCACGCGAGCGCGACGAGGCAGGCGAGGGACGCCGGGTGGCGGAGGCCCCGGGGGCGGGTGGGAGGCGGACGGTTCATCGGACGGCACCGGAGTGTAGGCGCCGGTGCTCGGGCGAGGCGCAGTAGGTGGACGGCGCCGGGGCGGGGGCTATCATGCCGGCGGTCGCCCGCCCGTGAGTCTCGTGCCCGTCTTCCGATCCCTCAGACCAACCCGCGTGGACCGCGGGAGCCGGGCGGCTGTCCGATGATCAAGAACGCCCTGCGCAACGGCTTCGTGCTCTCGGTGGTCGGGGCGGTGCTCGTCGGGAGTGTGATCGGGTGGCTCCTGTTCGGCTCGGGTGGGTCGGGGACGCCGTCGAAGTCGACCGGCAAGTCGCTGCAGGTCTCCCTCCGCCGGGGCATCTACCCGCCGCTCGGCCTCGCCCTCGAGCAGCCGACGTCGTGGCTGACGACCCAGCCCTCCGGGCTCCTGCGCCTGTCGAGCCCGGACGCCGGGGCGACGTCGGTCGTGATCGCGGCGGCCGACGCGGCCGGCAAGGCCAACAGCCTGCGCCCGCAGATCAACAGCCAGCTCGTCAAGGCGTTCAACCCGGCGAAGGTGATCGGGCGGACCCACGGTCCGATCGGGAAGATCCCGGCGATCAGCACGGCGATCCTCGGGACGAGCACGGCCAAGCGCAAGGTGCTGATCATCTCGACCGCCGTCTCGAGCCCCTACCGGACCTACAGCATCCAGGTCTTCTTCACCAAGCCGACCCCGACGCGCCAGAGCGTCCTCGAGGTCCGCAACATGCTCGCCTCGATCCGCTTCTTCAGCCCGACCACGGGCTGAGCCCCCCGGGCGGCGGGTAGGTCCGGTGCCCTCCGGGGTCCTGCGGCGGTTCGCCGCCTGGCGCGCAGCGTCGTGAGCCCGGCAGCCCTTGCCGGCGGAGGTGCTCGGACGGCGCCGGCGCGGCGCCGGAGTGGGGCCTGGGCGCCCCGGGCGAAGGGATGCCGCTCGCGTCGGGTGGGCGACTTGCGTCGAGCTCGCCTTTCCCCAAGCGACCGGGGGCGG
>JAXDHK010000351.1:0-3549 GCA_034664545.1 Solirubrobacteraceae bacterium | reverse complement strand
GTCTTGGTAGTAGGCGTAGGCTCTTGGACGTCCGAGGGCGCCCTCGAGGCCCGACTGATCTCGAAGCTGGTTTCGAGCCTGCTGCGATGTTCCGCCGATCACCGCGCCATACAAGTCGAGGAGGTCGGCAAGGTCGAGATAGGTCGGCTCGTCGTCCGCCACTCCTGGCTACCGCCGAGCCTTGGAGGTCTCAGGATCATGCTCAGCGAGAATCCGCAACGCCTCCGCGTGCTCGACAACGAGGCGCTTCCCGATCGCCCGCACCTGATCGCGATGACTGCCGGTCGGTTTACCCTTTTGTCCCATGGCCGGGTGGTAGCCCTTCGCTCGCCTTTCGATCTTCCCATTCCCCACGAGCTTGGAAAGCACCCGGTAGAGGTAGCCAGGGGAGATCCCCATGGCGTGGGCCAGCTCCGAGGCTGTGATCCCGGGTTTCGCCTCGATCAGCTCGAGCGCCTTCAGGGCCCGGGGGGCGCCCCGTGGCGTGTCTCGACCCGTCGACGTGGCGCTATTGGTCGCATGCGAGCGGCGACTGACCCCCCGACTCGGCCCCCTGCGAGGACTGCTCGACCCCGAGTGTCGTTTCCCGGCGTCCTCGAAAGTCGCGGCCAGTTCACGTAGCTGATCGGCTTCGACGATCAGCGGCTCGATGAGTCCGTCGAGCTCCACGAGGCGCTCTCGGACGCTTTGTTGGATCGTGTGGATGTCTGGCATTTGAAGCCTCCATCGGCGGGAACCGTCCCACACTCTACGCCCGGCGCCGTCCAAGCTCCTCAGCCCGAACCGCGAACCCCAACGCCCCGACGCATCGACCTCGCCACCTCCTACAACGTGCCTCGGGAACCTCGCGATCCGCCGCCGGTCGTCGCCCGGACCGATCGCGCCGCCGTCGCGAGATGCGGCCCTCCACCCGAGGGCGGTTCCCCACGCGCCGGTTCCTCAGCGGGCACCCCGGACGCCGTCCTCGGTGATCAGGGCGCTGACCAGGCCGGCCGGGGTGACGTCGAAGGCCAGGTTCTCGACGGCCATGCCGAGCGGGGCGACGCGCGCGCCGGCGAGCCCGGTGACCTCGTCAGCGGACCGGTGCTCGATGGGGATGCCGGCGCCGGTCGGGCAGGTCGGATCGATCGTCGACGTCGGGGCGGCCACGTAGAAGGGGATGTCGTGGTGGCGGGCGAGGACGGCGAGGCCGTAGGTCCCGACCTTGTTGGCGACGTCGCCGTTGGCGGCGATCCGGTCGGCCCCGACGACGACGCAGTCGACCCGGCCGGCGGCCATCAGCGAGGCGGCCATGACGTCGGCGACGAGGGTGGCGGGGATCCCGAGCCGGTCGAGCTCCCAGGCGGTGAGGCGGGCGCCCTGGAGGACGGGCCGGGTCTCGTCGACCCAGACGGTCGGCCGGCGGCCCTGCTCGTGGGCGGCGCGAATCACCCCGAGGGCGGTGCCGTACCCGACACAGGCGAGGGCCCCGGCGTTGCAGTGGGTGAGGACGCGGGCGTCGTCGGGGAGGAGCGCGGCCCCGAACGCCCCGATCCGCCGGTTGCGGTCGAGATCCTCGTCGGCCAGGCGGAGGGCCTCGACGAGGGGGTCGGGGGCGGCGAGGGCGAGCGCGACCCCCCAGGCGAGGTTGACCGCGGTCGGCCGGGTGGCGACCAGCCGGCGCGCGGCGCCGTCGAGCGGGTCGCCGGTGGCCGCGGCGAGGGCGACGCCCATGGCCCCGGCGACGCCGAGGGCGGGTGCCCCGCGGATGGCGAGCGACTCGATCGCGGCGCAGAGCTCGGCGACGGTGGCGGCCTCGAGCAGGACGAGCTCCCCGGGGAGGCGGCGCTGGTCGATCAGGACGACGCGCCCGTCCCGCCAGGCGATGGTCGGGGGAATCGGGTCGGAGGGAGCGGTGGTCATGCGAGGGCGGCCACGGTCGCCCGGACGGCACCGGCGACCCCGCCGGGACGGTCGTAGGCGGCGGCCCCGAGGAGGACCATGAGCCCGGAGCCGCCGGCCCGGGCGACCTGCTCGGCGGCGTTGTGGGGGCCGACTCCGCCGCCGAGCACGGCGATCGACGGTCTGGCTCGACCGCGCGGCCCGCGCACCGCGTCGAGGGTTTCCCTTATGGAGCAGTGATCGTCGAAGAGGCTCCCGGCAAGGGCGCCGACGACTGTGTGGTCGGCCCCGCAGAGTCGCGTGAGGAGGGCGAGCACGGCGCCGGTGGCGCCGAAGTCCGGGTTGCGGGCGATCGGGCCGGAGCCGGCCCGGTGGGCGAGGATGGGGACGCCGAGGTCGGCCCGGCGGAGGGCGAGGATCGAGTCGAGCCCCTGGGCGTAGGCGTTGACCATCAGGCCGGTGGCCCCGAGCTCGACGACCCGGGCGGCCCGGTCGAGGAGGGTGGCCGAGGGGCCGGTCACGTTCGGGCAGTAGACGACGCCGGGTCGGAGGATGGGGGCGACGGCGCGGACCCGGTCCTCGAGCGGGCACCAGGGCGGGTCGCCGAGGATCTCGTCGTCCTTGATCAGGTCGGCCCCGGCCTCGACGCCGGCTCGGGCGACAGCGGCGAACTCGTCGGGGGAGAGGCCGAGCTGGGGCTTGACGATCAGGCCGACCTGGGCCCGCGGGCCGGCCGGGGCCTCGGAATCCGGGGTGGGCGTGCCGCCGAGAGGGGCGGGAGCGCCGAAGGCGGGTCCGGGGAGGAGGCCGTCGGGTAGGTCGAGGCCGACGAGGCGGCAGCGGGTGAGGGCCCGCATCTCGGTGACCTCGCCGGCGACGAGGGTCGAGACGAGGAGGGGGACGTTGTCGCCCCAGTTGGCGGCGGGAAACTCGAGCACGGCCCGTCCGGCGTCCTCGGCGACCACCCGGCCGCGGACGGCGGCGAGGCCGGGCCGGCCGTCGTCGATCCCGGTCGACTGACGCCGGGCGAGGAGGGCGGCCGATCCGGGGGGCGCGACCTCGTAGGTGGCGCGGATCACCGGCCTGATCGTAGCGGCGCCGGATCCCCCGGCCGGCGCCGCCGGGGGGGTCCCATGCCCGGGTAGGTGACGATCAGGGTGCCCTTCATCCCGGCTGCCTTGTGTCCCTTGACCGGGCAGTAGAACTGGTATGTCCCCGGCTTGAGCGTGACGGTCAGCGTGGCCGTCGCGCCGGACTGGACGCTCTTGCTGTCCTGGTCGACTCCGTGGCCCTCCACGGCAACCCCGTGGGGGAGGCCCGAGCCGGCTGGATTGACCATCTGGACGGTGACGGCTCCGGCCTTGGCGTGGAGGGTCGAGACGTCGAACTTGAGGGCGCCGGAGGGGTCGGCGGTGAGCTTGACGGCGCCGGCCGGGGAGGCCGGCGCCGCGGCCGGGGTCGACGTGGCGCCCCCGTAGCCGGACGCGCCGGCGGGGGACGCCGGAGACGAGCTGCTCGTGGATCCGGTGGAGGTGCTCGAGGTGCTCGAGCTGCTGCCGCAGGCGGCGAGGGCCAGGGACGCGGCGGCGGCGAGGGCGATCAGTGAGGGTGTGCGCCGGCTGGTGAACATGGGGTCTCCCGGTAGTCAGGCCTGGGGTGCGGGTCTGC
>JAXDHK010000350.1:0-4163 GCA_034664545.1 Solirubrobacteraceae bacterium | reverse complement strand
CTCGACGTTCTCGTCTGGTGACATGGCTCTCAGCTCTCCGTGTGGGCGCGATCGACGTTGAGTCCGCGTTCGCGGGCGACGGTCAGGGCCCGGGCGAGCTCGCGCTTGGCCGCCGGAAGCCCGGCGGTGTTCTCGAGCTCGCCGGTGGCGTGCTGGAAGCGCAGGCCGAACAGGTCCCTGCGGACGGTGGCGACGTGGCCGACGAGCTCGTCGTCGGCCATGTCTCGAATCTCCTTGGCCTCGGGCATCGGGGGCTAGTCCTCACGCATGACGAACTTGGTCTTGACGGGCAGCTTGTGGCCGGCGAGGCGGAGGGCCTCCCGGGCGAGCGGCTCGGGGACCCCGGCGAGCTCGAACATGACGCGTCCGGGCTTGACCACGGCGACCCAGCCCTCGGGCGAGCCCTTGCCGGAGCCCATGCGGGTCTCGGCCGGCTTCTTGGTGACCGGCTTGTCGGGGAACACGTTGATCCAGACCTTGCCGCCACGCTTGATCTTCCGGGTCATGGCGATCCGGGCGGCCTCGATCTGGCGGTTGGTCAGCCAGCCGCACTCGACCGACTTCAGGCCGTACTCGCCGAACTGGACCTTGACCTGACCGCGGGAGATCCCGCCGCGCCGGCCCCGGTGCTGCTTGCGGTGCTTGACCCGCTTGGGGGCGAGCATCAGCGTCCGCCTCCGGGCGGGCGCCCGCGACCGCCGGGGGGTCCGCCCCCGGGACCCCCGCGACCCCCGCCGGGACCGCCCCGGCCACCGGGGCCGCCGCCGAGTCCGCCGCCGCGCCCGCGACCGCCGGGCGCTCCGCCGCCGGGTCCGCCCCGACCGCCGCCGGGACCGCCGCGACCGCGGCCGCCGCGATCGTCGCGACCCCCGCGATCCTGACGGTCACCCGAGGGCGCCGGGGCGCTCATGTCGGTGAGGTCGGCCCCGCTGTAGCCCTCGGGCATGATCTCGCCCTTGTTGATCCAGCACTTGACGCCGATCCGCCCGAACGTGGTCCGGGCCTCGTGGAATCCGTAGTCGATGTCGGCGCGCATGGTGTGGAGCGGGACCCGGCCGTCGGAGTAGCTCTCGCGACGGGCCATCTCGGCCCCGCCGAGGCGGCCGGAGACCTGGACCTTGACGCCCTTGGCGCCGGAGCGCATGGCGCTGGTCAGGGCCCGCTTCATCGCCCGGCGGAAGGCCACCCGGTTCTGGAGCTGCTCGGCGATCGACTGGGCGACGAGCTTGGCATCGAGCTCGGGCCGCTTGATCTCGAGGATGTTGACCTTGACCTGCTTGCGGGTGATCCGGTGGAGGTCCTTGCGCAGGGCGTCGACCTCGCTCCCGGACTTGCCGATCACGATGCCCGGGCGGGCGGTGTGGATGTTGACCTCGACCTCGTTGAGGTCCTTCTTGATCGTGATGTCCGAGAGGCCGGCGTGGGCCAGCTTGCCGATGATGTGCGAGCGGATCTTGATGTCTTCCTTGAGGAAGGCGGCGAAGTTGCGCTCGTTGAACCAGTTCGACTGCCAGTCGTGGATGTAGCCGACACGCATCGACTCGGGATGGACTTTCTGTCCCATCTAGTCCTCCTTCGGCGTGAGCGTGATGGTCAGGTGGCTGGTGCGCTTGCGAATCGGGGTGGCCCGGCCCATGGCCCGGGGGCGGAAGCGCTTGAGGGTCGGACCCTCGTCGGCGAAGGCCTCCTTGACCCGGAGATCCTCGCCGATCAGCTCGTGGTTGTGCTCGGCGTTGGCCACGGCCGAGTTGAGCAGCTTGGCCCAGTCCTCGGCGACCGCCCGGGGGGCGAAGGCGAGTATCGCCCGGGCCTCGACGACCGACTTCCCGCGGATGTGATCGCAGACGAGCCGGGCCTTGCGGGCCGACGTCCGAACGTACTTGGCCTGGGCACGGACGACCGGGGGCGCGACGCCTTCGGGTAGTTCGGAGCGGCGTCGGGAGCGACCCGGGATCGGGGCCTTCGCCTTGGCCTTGGGTTCGGCCGGGGCCTTGGCGGGGGCGGCCTTCTTCGCCCTGGGCTTTGCCTTCGCCTTCGCCGCCTTGGGGGCGGGCTCGGGCTCGGACTCGGCCGCCGCCTGCGTCGGCGCCGGGGGGGCGGCCGTCTCCGCGGGGGTCACGGGCTCCGGGTCCGCCTGCTCGGCGGCCGGCGTCGTCGGCTCCGGCTCGGCTGGTGTCGGGTGATCCTCGGCCATGACTACCGGACCTTTCCTGACCCGGCGTGACCCCGGTAGGTCCGGGTCGGGGCGAACTCGCCGAGCTTGTGGCCGACCATCGACTCGCTCACGAACACCGGGAGGTGCTTGCGGCCGTCGTGGACGGCGATCGTGTGTCCGACCATGTCCGGAAAGATCGTCGACGATCGGGACCAGGTCTTGATCATCGTCCTCGTGTTCGCCCGGTTCATCGCCTCGATCCGCGCCATCAGGCGCTCCTCGACGAACGGGCCCTTCTTGCTCGAGCGGCTCATCTCTATCGCTTCCCCTTGCCCCGGCGGCGTCCGCGCACGATGTAGCGATCGGACGCCTTGCCCTTCTTACGCGTGCGGTAGCCGAGCGTCGGCACTCCCCACGGGGTGACCGGATGGCGGCCGGCCGTGGTCGAGCCCTCGCCGCCACCGTGGGGGTGGTCGACGGGGTTCATCGCGGTGCCCCGCGTCTGCGGGCGCACGCCCATGTGTCGCTTGCGGCCGGCCTTGCCGACCTTGACGTTCTGGTGATCGGAGTTCCCGATCGTCCCGACCGTGGCCCGGCACTCGGCCCGGACGAGGCGCATCTCCCCGGAGGGGAGGCGGACGGTGGCCATGCCGCCCTCCTTGGCCATGAGCTGGATGGCGACTCCGGCCGAGCGGCCGAGCTGTCCCCCGCGGCCGGGCTCGAGCTCGAGGTTGTGGATCACCGTACCGGTCGGCATCCTGGCCAGGGGGAGGCAGTTGCCCACCTGGATGTCGGCGGTCTCCCCGGACATGACCGTCATCCCGACGGTCAGGCGGGCCGGGGCGAGGATGTAGGCCTTGGTCCCGTCGCGGTAGTGGAGGAGGGCGATGTAGGCGGTCCGGTTCGGGTCGTACTCGATCGCGGCCACCCGGGCCGGGACGTCGTCCTTGCGGCGCTTGAAGTCGATCCGCCGGTAGAGGCGCTTGGCCCCGCCGCCGCGGTGGCGCGAGGTCTTGCGACCGTAGGAGTTGCGTCCCCCGGACTTGGTCAGGCCCTCGACGAGGGTCCGCTCGGGCTCGGTCTTGGTGATCTCCTTGAAGTCCGGGTAGGAGACGAAGCGCCGGCCGGGGCTGGTGGGCTTGGGCTTGCGGATGGCCATTACTCGAGCGCCTCCAGGCCTTGGAAGATCGGGATCGTGTCGCCGGGCTTGACCTGGACGATCGCCTTCTTCCAGTTGCGGGTCCGCCCCCGGCTGATCCCGCGGCGCTTGGGCTTGGACTTGACGGTTATGGTCCGGACCTCGACCACGGTCACGTCGAAGAGCTGCTCGACGGCCTGGCGGATCATCGTCTTGTGGGCGTCGGGATGGACCCGGAAGGTGTACTTGTCGGCGCCCGAGAGGACGTAGCTCTTCTCGGAGACGACCGGACGGATGATGACCTGGGACGGATGCATCAGTCGTCCTCCTCGGTGGCGCGGCTTGCGGTCGCCCGGGCGCTGAGCGCGGCCAGGGCGGCCTCGGAGACGATCAGGGAGGCGGCGCCGATCAGGTCGGCGATCCCGACGTTCGAGGCCTCGAGGACGCCGACCCGGGGGATGTTGCGGAAGGAGAGGGCGGCGTCGGCCTCGTCGGCGGCGAGGACGACCAGCGTTCCCCGGGGCTTGCCCCAGTCGTCGAGCAGGCGGGCGGCCGTCCGGGTCGACGGGCCGTCGAAGGCGGCGAGGTCGAGCACGGCGAGGGTGCCCCGGTCGGCGTGGAGGGAGAGGGCGCACCGGAGGGCGGCCCGGCGCTCCTTGCGGTTGACCTTGAAAGTGTAGGACCGGGGCTGGGGGCCGAAGACCGTGCCCCCGCCGGTCCAGATCGGGGAGCGCGAGGACCCGGCCCGGGCCCGGCCGGTGCCCTTCTGGCGCCAGGGCTTGGCCCCACCCCCGGAGACCTTGCCCCGGGTCTTGGTCGAGGCGGTTCCGCGCCGGCGGGCGTTCAGCTCGGCCCGGACCGACTCGTGGA
>JAXDHK010000349.1:0-11784 GCA_034664545.1 Solirubrobacteraceae bacterium | reverse complement strand
ACCGGGGGCGGGGCCGGCGCCGCGGGGGCGGGTGGGTGCGGCGGGGGCGGCGGCCTGGGCCCGGCTCGGTCCGTCGGTGCGGGGGGCGCGGGCGATCCTCACCGAGCGCCTCCCGAGCCGCTCGGGGGTCCGCCGCCTCCTCCGCCGCCGCCGCCGGGGCCGGGGCGGGGGCCGGGGCCCGGGCGGGGTGGGAGCCGCCGCCGCCGGGGGACCCCCGCCGGAGGGCCGGTCGGCCGGGATCCTGCGGCGGGGGGCGGCGGGGGCGCTCGGAGCGGCCGTCGCCCGGCCGGGGCGGGTGGTCGGGCTGGCGGGGGCGGTGGCGCTGGCCGGGTGGGCGCTGGGCACGCAGACCGGGGTCGAGTCGGACCTCCAGAAGCTGGTGCCGGCCCGCCTGGGGGGGCTGCGCGACCTGGGGGTGCTCGAGCGGACGACCCACGTGGGCGGGGAGATCGACGTCCTGGTCGAGGGGGCCGACCTGAGCCGGCCGTCGGTCGTGGCCTGGATGACCGCCTACCAGCAGGGGATGGAGAAGCGCTTCGGGTACACGGGGACGAGCGGCTGCGGCCGGGCCCGGCTCTGCCCGGCGTTCTCGCTCCCGGACCTCTTCGAGACGGTGGGCAACCGGCCGAGCGCCGCCGACATCAGCGGGCTCCTGGCCGCGGTTCCCCCGTACTTCTCGCGCGAGGTGATCACCTCGGACCACCGAGCGGCGACGCTGGCCTTCGGGATCCGCCTGATGGCGCTCTCCGAGCAGGAGCGGGTGATCTCGGCGATGCGGGCGGGCCTCGACCCGCCGCGGGGGGTGCGGGCCGAGTTGGTCGGGCTGCCGGTACTGGCGGCCGACGCGAACGCGGCGATCGCCTCGCCGTGGCGGCGGGCGGCCAACCTCCTGGCCGGACTCCTCGCGGTGGGTCTGGTGCTCGGGGCGGCGCTGCGGAGCGTCCGCCGGGCGCTCGTCCCGCTGATCCCGGTGACCCTGGCCACGGGGTGGTCGGCGCTCGGGGTCTACGCGACCGGGGTGGCCCTCAACCCGATGTCGGTGACCCTGGGAGCGCTGGTGGTGGCGATCGCCACCGAGTTCAGCGTGCTCCTCGCGGAGCGCTACCGGCAGGAGCGGGCCGGGGGGCGGGGGGTCGGCGCGGCGCTCGAGCGGACGTACGCGTCGACCGGGACGGCGGTGCTCGCGTCGGGGGTCACGGCGATCGCCGGGTTCGCCGTGCTTAGCGTGTCGGACATCCGGATGCTCCGGGACTTCGGCCTGGTCACCGTCGTCGACCTGACGGTCGCCCTCGTCGGGGTGATGGTCGTGCTGCCGTCGGTCCTCGTGCTGGCCGAGCGCCGCCAGACCCAGCCGCGACCGGCGGGCGCCGGGGCGCCGGTCCCCGGTCGGCGGCGACGAGCCCGACCCGCGGCCTGAGCGCCGCGGCCGCCCGCCCTTGACCGGGCCGGCGGGTCCGGTCAGACTCGGCGGCATGGGTCGGCGTGGTCGCAGGCGCAGGGCGGCGACCGCCGGCCCGTCGCCCGACGCTGTGGTCCGGCCGGCCCCGGCGAAGCGCAAGCCCGCGGCCGGCCGCCGGGATCCGCCGTCCCCGGGCCGGCCGGGCCCGGTCCGGGCGGCGCCGGTCGCCCCGTGGGCGCCGTTCCCGCTGGTCGAGCTGGCGATCCTGATCGGCCTCGTCCTGGCCGGGGCCGGCCTCTTGACCGGCGGGTCGCGGGGCCCGGTCCTCCTCGGGTGCGGCCTGGGCCTGGCCAGCCTGGCCGGCCTCGAGCTGAGCGTCCGAGAGCACTTCGCCGGATACCGATCGCACGCGTCGGTGCTCGCCGGGGCCGGGGCGGTGGGGGTCGCGGCCGTCCTCTACGCGTTCACGGCGCTGCCCCAGCCGCTCCCGCTGGTCATCTCGGCGGCCGTCTTCGGGGGGCTGTGGAGCCGGTTGCGCGCGGCCTACCGGCGGGCCCGGAGCGCGGCGACCCCACCGCCTGCCTGACGGCGCGGGGGGCCGAAGGCCGGCGGGCCGGGCGGGCTCGGCCGCCGGCCGACTCAGGGGCAGGCGCCGGTGAGCTCGAGCTCGGGAGCAGCCGGGTCGGCCGGGGGCAGGGCGACGCGCGCCGGGGGCGCGGGCCGGGCGGGTCGGGGCCGGGCGGGCCGGGCCTGGTCGGCGGGGGGGTTGACGGCGGCGAGCTGGGCGGCGAGCCGGGTCCGCTGGCGGTCGGTCATCGAGCCAATCGTCTTGTTCTCGGAGATCGGGATCGTGGCGAGGAAGCGGCGGGAGCGGGTGCGCCCCCAGCGGCGCTGGCTCATGAGGAGATCGGCGACGACCATGCTCTCGGTCTCCCAGGGCGAGGTGAGGATCACCTCGGCGGCGGGGAGCTCGCCGTCGGCGACCCTGCGCTTGAGCTCTGCTCGGGCGAGGCGTACCTCATTGGCCCGCTCGAGCGCGCGCATGTACTGGTGGCCGCGGACAATCGTCGCAGTCGAATCCATTCCGATCCTCCAAGGTCCGCGCAGAGCGGACATCGTTCCGGTGGCTGGTGGCGGCGCTCGACGACACGGCAGGGGGAAGCCGCGACCTGACCGGGTCGCGTCCTGCATACAACTACGGTTCCTTGGAGGCCCCCCTCTGAACCGTGCGTGGAGCGCTCGCTGAAGCTACGTCAACCGGTGCGCGGGGGTCAACTCCGCCGCCCGCTCCGAGCGGGCTTTTTCTCTGCCCAAATCCTTGTGCCGAATTGCACAAGCATCAGGGGTGGTCGGCGGGTGGGGGAAGGGGCCCGTGCTCGGCCTCGAACCTTCGCTTGACGCGCTCGAAGCAGGCGAGCGCGCGGTCGAGGAGGTCGGCGTCGTGGGTCGCCATCACGCTGGTCCGCAGGAGCGCGCCGCCGGGGGGGACGGCGGGGTGGACGGCGACGTTGGTGAACACGCCCTCGTCGTAGAGGGCCCGCCAGAGGACGGCGGCCTTCCAGTCGTCGCCGACGCGGACCGGGACGATCGGGGTGATGATCGTCTCGACCCCCCGGGGGGTGGTGACCGGGGAGGGCTCGACGACGCTGAAGCCGAGGTCGTGGAGCCCGCGGTTGAGGTGGCGGGCGTTCTCGAGCACCCGGGCGAGGAGGAGCCGGCCCTCGTCGGAGCGGATCACCCGGAGGGCGGCGAGGGCGGCGCCGACGGCGGCGGGGACGCCGGAGGCGGTGAAGAGAAACGACCGGCTCTGGATGCGGAGGTACTCGATCACGTCGGCCGGGCCGGCGAGGAAGCCGCCGCAGGAGGCGAGCGACTTGGAGAAGGTTCCCATGCGAAGGTCGACCCGGTCCTCGACCCCGAGCAGCTCGGCGGTCCCGGCGCCCCGGGCCCCGAGCACGCCGATGCCGTGGGCCTCGTCGACCATCAGGCGGGCGCCGAAGCGCCCGGCCAGGTCGGCGATCTCCCGGAGGGGGGCGATGTCGCCCTCCATCGAGAAGACGCCGTCGACGACGACCATCACGCCGCCGCCGTCGCCGGCCGCCTTCTCGAGCGTGCGCTCGAGCTTGTCGATCCGGTTGTGGCGGAAGGCCCGGAGCTTGGCGCGGGAGAGGATCGCGCCGTCGAGCAGCGAGGCGTGGTCGCCGGAGTCGACGACGACGGTGTCGCCGGGGCCGAGGATGGTGCCGAGCGTGCCGAGGTTGGTCTGCTGGCCGGTGGTGAACACGATCGCGTCCTCGGTCTCCATCCAGTCGGCGAGCTCGCGCTCGAGATCGAGGTGGAGGGCGGTCGTCCCGTTGAGCAGGCGCGACCCGGTCAGGCCGGTGCCGTAGCGGTGGAGGGCGTCGGCGGCGCCCTTCATCACCCGGTCGTCGGCGGTCAGGCCGAGGTAGTTGTTGGAGCCGAGCATGATCCGGGGGCGACCCTCCATCTCGACGATGGGCATGGCCGGGGAGGAGACCTCGCGGAAGTAGGGCAGGAGGCCGGCATCCCGGGTGGCCCGCATGAGCGCGAGGCGCTCGTTGCCGCGCACCTTGGCGAAGACGTCAGTGGTGGTGTCGTCCATATAGGGTGCGCCCGGTGAGCCTCGAGGTCCGTCCGGTCACGGACAAGCGCGATCTCAAGCGCTTCATCCGGCTGCCGTTCGAGCTCTATCGTAACGAGCCGCGGTGGGTCCCCCCGCTCGTTGGCGACGTCCGCAAGCGCCTCGACCGGGACGCGAACCCGTTCTTCGAGCACGCCGAGGCGGAGTACTTCCTGGCGTGGCGCGACGGCCGGCCGGTCGGCCGGATCAGCGCCCACATCGACCGTCACTTCAACGACTTCCAGCAGAACCGGTGGGGGCTGTGGGGCTTCTTCGAGTGCGAGGACGACGCGACGACGGCCGGGGCGCTGCTCGACGCGGCCGGGGCGTGGCTGGTCGAGCGGGGCCGCGACCGGATGGTCGGGCCGATGGACTTCACGACCAACGACGAGGCGGGGCTCCTGATCGAGGGTCACGAGCGGAGGGCGATCATCCTCGCCCCGTGGCACCACCCCTACTACCAGGGGCTGATCGAGGGGGCGGGTCAGGCCAAGGCGATGGACCTCCTGATGTGGAGCCTCCACATCAGCGACGTCGACCGGGTCCACCCGGCGATCTGGGAGGCGGCGGGGAAGGTGGAGAGCGAGCACGGGATCGTGTGTCGGCCGATGCGCAAGCGCGATCTCGAAGCCGAGGTCGTGCGCTTCCTCGAGGTCTACAACGCGGCGTGGGAGAAGAACTGGGGGGCGGTGCCGCTGACCGCCGAGGAGGCGCTCCACTACGCCAAGGACCTCAAGCCCGTGCTCGACGAGAACTGGGCGATGATCGCCGAGCGCAAGGACACCGGGGAGGTCGTCGGGGCGGCGCTGACCCTGCCCGACTTCAACCAGGTCCTGGCCCACCTGAACGGGCGCCTCCTGCCCGTGGGGTGGGCGAAGGCGCTCTACTGGAGGCGCAAGATCGATGCGGTGCGGGTGTTCGCGCTCGGCGTGAAGCCGGAGTACCAGCACACGGGGGTGGCCGCCCGGTTCTACCAGATGCACTTCGAGTCGGCCGTGCACACGCCGCAGAAGCACGGGGAGATGGGCTGGATCCTCGAGGTCAACAAGCCGATGAACCGGGCGATGGAGGGCATGGGCGGTCAGATCGTCCGGCGCTTCCGGGTCTACGAGCGCGTCTTCGGGTAGGGGCGCCGGGCGGGTGGCTAGACTTGGCGGCCATGCGCGCCGCCCGTCCGTCGCCGCCCCCGAGCCCGGCCCCACCGGGCCCGTGACCGATCCGCCGCCCGATCGCGCCGGGGCCCCGGGAGGCGAGGCCGGACCCGCCGCCGACCGGCAACCCGAGCACGGGCCGGACCGGTGGACGGGGGAGGACGCCCGGGAGTACGAGTACGAGGTCGTCGACGCGCTGCCGGTGCTGGCGGAGGTCCGCCGCCTGGAGCCGGTCCGCCCGCCGCCCGTGGTGGCCCTGGCCCAGACGGCGGCCGTGGCCGCGACGGGCTTCGTCGCCGGGGTGGCGACCGCCGCGGTCCTGGGCCGCCGGCGCCAGCGCCGGCTCGGGCGCTCGGGGTCGGGGTCGCCGTCACCGCGGCCGGGTGGGAGCCTCGAGGTCGTCTCGAGCCGGACCTACCTGGTCGACGTGCACGTGCTCGAACGCCGCAGCTGAGCGGGGGAGGGCGTCGTCGGCCTCGTGGTCCGGGTCGAGCTGCGCCCGCGGTGGCCGCTGCGCCTGCCGGGGGCCGGGTTGGACGGAGTGGCCCGGCGTCGGGGCGGGATCCTCGAGCGCCTCGTCCACGTCGGCGGGGAGGCGGTCGTGGTCAGCGCGGCCCAACCGAGCCGGGACCGCCTGGTCATCGCGGGGCGGGGCGAGACCCGAGCGGCGTGCGAGGAGGGGATCGAGCGGATGCGCTTCGCGCTCGGGGCCGACGACGACCTCGAGCCGTTCCACCGGCGCTTCCGGGACGACCCGGTGATCGGCCGGGTGCTGCGGGCGGCGCCCTGGGTGCGCCCGGCGCGGCGGCCCGAGCCCTTCGAGGCGCTGGCCTGGGGGGTCTGCGAGCAGCTGATCGAGTACGTCCGGGCGGCGGCGATCCAGCGGCGGATCGTCGGCCGGCTGGGCCGGGGCTGCCCGGAGAGCGGGCTGCGCGATCTGCCGACGGCGGCCGACCTGGCCGGGGTCGCGCCGGCGGTGCTCGAGTCCTTCGACCTCTCGGCGGGGCGGGCGGTCACGCTGGTCGCGGTCGCCCGGGAGGTGGCGAGCGGCCGGGTCGACCTCGACGCCGGGCGGCCGGAGGCGGGATGGCGCCGGCTGCGGGCGCTGCCGGGGGTCGGGGCGTGGACCGTGGAGGTGCTGGGGCTCCACGGGCAGGGACGGCTGGATCAGCTGCCGGCCGGGGACGTCGGCCTGCGCAAGGTGGTGGGCCGGCTGGTGAGCGGGGACCCGCGGGGGCGGGTGGAGACCGAGGCGGTCCGCGAGTTCTTCGCCCCGTACGCGCCGTACGAGGGGCTGGCCGGGACCTACGCGCTGCGCTTCGGCGCCGCCCGGCTGGGCCGGCCTACTCGCCCTCGCCCGGGAGGAACTCGTCGGTGATGGCCCGGGCGGCGTCGTCGGGCCGGGTGAGGAGTCCGTGGGCGAGCATCCACCGGCCGAACGTCTGCCAGACGCGGGGATCGACGAATCCGTAGGGGCTCGGGGTGGGGGCGGGGTCGAGCGCGGGGAGGGTGGCCTTGAGCGCGCCGAGGGCGAGGCGGCGGCTGGTCCCGGGGTTGGCCGCGGCCAGGGCCTCGGAGGCGACGGCGGGGGTGGCCAGGGTGGTGCGGACGCCGGCGCTGAGCGCCTGGAGGAACGACCGGAGGATCGGCCCCCGGTTGCGGGCCTCGTCCTGGCGGACGACGAGGACGAAGCGGTTGTAGGTGGGGACGCCGGCGTCCTCGATCTTGATCGTGGTCGGGGGGTGGTGGGCGAGCCGGAGGCGGACGGCGTCGGTGTTCCAGGCTCCGAGGGCGGCGTCGGGCGCCCGGGCCCGGGCGAGCGAGCCGACCGGGTCGGGGCTCGGGCGCCGGCGGACGCTCGTGGGGGCGACGCCGGCGTGCTGGAGGATGGTGTCGAGCTCGGCGTTGGCGAGGGGGGTGTCGGGGGCGGCGACGGTCCGCCGGTCGAGCTGGGTGACCTTGGTGATCGGGTGGGGCGGGATCGAGACGATCGCGGCGAGCGGGCTCTGGACGAGGGCGCCGATGGCGACGACTTGGGCCCCGGCGTCGCGGGCGCGGAGGAGGTCGGGCTCGGAGGTGACCGCGAAGTCGGCCGCCCGGGAGCCGAGGCTGGCGAGCGCCGAGCGGGTCGGGGTCAGGACCTGGACGGCGAGGCCGGCCCGGGTGAAGTCGTCGCCGGCGAGGGCGGCGTAGAGCGGGGCGAGAGAGGGATCGGCCGGGTCGTCGAGGGCGATCACGACGTGGGTGGGCGTGGCCGGGAGGACGAGCGTCTCCCGGCGCTCGCCGCACCCGACGAGGACGGTGGCGGCGCAGACGCAGGCGAGCAGCGGGGCCGACCGCCGGCCGGGGCGGCGGGTCACGCCCGGGCCCCCCAGGGGACGAGGCGCCGCTCGGCGAGGGTGAGCAGGGCGAAGAGGACGACGGCGAGGGCGGCCAGGAGGGTGACGGCGGCGCCGGCCCGGGCGGTCTCGAGCTGGGGGATGGCCTGCTCGGCGAGCACCCCGAGGCCGGCGCTGGCTCCGGACCACTCGGCGAAGAAGGCGCCGATCAGGGCGAAGACGACGCCGACGCGGGCCCCGCTGAACAGGCCGGGGAGAGCGCTCGGGGCCTCGACGCGGACGAACGTCTGCCAGCGGGAGGCGCCGAGGGTGGACATCAGCTTGAGCAGGTCGGGCTCGACGGCGGCGAGGGCGTCGAGGGTGGCGACGAGGATCGGGAAGAAGCAGACGAGGGCGATGATCGCGAGCTTGGGGAGGAGGCCGAAGCCGAGCCAGGCGATGAGGAGGGGGGTGAGCAGGACGAGCGGGATCGCCTGGGAGGCGACGAGCAGGGGGTAGACGGCCCGGCGCAGGAGCACGGAGAAGTGGATCGCGGCGGCCAGGGCGGTGGCCAGGAGCGCGGCGAGGGCGATCCCGGGGAGCACCTCGCCGGCGGTGACCGTGAGGTTCGACCAGAGGAGCGCCCGGTCGGAGACGAGCGCGGCGGCGATCGCGCTGGGGGCGGGGAGGATCAGGGGATCGACCGGCCCGACCCGGACGTAGAGCTCCCAGATCCCGAGGAGGACGAGGCCGAGCCCGAGCGCGGGGAGCCCGCCGGCGAGGCGCCGGATCACCTGAGGGCCTCGAGCGCCTGCTCGCGCAGGTCGACCAGGAACGGGTCGGTCCGGGACCGGGGTCGGGGGGCCGCGACGGCAAGCTCGGCGAGGATCCGGCCGGGGCGGGGGCTGAGGACGAGGACCCGGTCGGCGAGGACGATCGCCTCCTCGACGTCGTGGGTGACCAGGAGGACGGTCCGGGGTTGGGCGAGGAGAACCGCCTCGAGCCAAGCCTGGAGCTCCATCCGGGTGATCGCGTCGAGCGCGCCGAAGGGCTCGTCGAGGCAGAGGACGGGCCGGCCGGAGAGGACGGTGCGGGCGAAGGCGACGCGCTGGCGCATGCCGCCGGAGAGCTCGGGCGGCCGGCGGCCCTCGAACCCGGCGAGGCCGAGGGCGGCGAGCGTGGGGGCGGCGATCCGGCGAGCGTCGGCGCGGGAGCGCCCGGCGAGACGGAGGGCGAGGCCGGCGTTGTCGAGGGCGTCGAGCCAGGGGAGGAGGAGATCGCGCTGGGGCATGAGGGCGGCCGGGTCGGCCCGGAGCGTCCCGGCGTCGGGGGCCTGGAGGCGGCAGACCAGCTCGAGCAGCGTGGTCTTGCCGGCGCCGCTGGGTCCGACGACGGCGACGATCTCGCCGGCGGCGACCTCGAGGGTGATGCGCTCGAGGGCGGGGAGCGGGGGGGCGCCGGGGCGGGCGAAGCTCCGGGCCACGCCCTCGAGGCGCACGGCAGACCGCACCCGTCGGGGCCCCGGGCCGAGCGCGCCGCGCCCGGGCGGCTCGAGTCGGGTCTGCATCAGGCGGCTATCGTAGTCGGCGCCCGCCGGGGGGGCGCGGCCAGCCGAGCCGGCGCGCGTAGTGGCGATGTTTCGGAGCGGGTCCCGCCGGCCGGGGCGGGTCGGGCTGGGGGTCAGGGGGCCGGGGGGGCGGCCAGGGCCTTGACGAAGCTCTCGAGCTGGGGGGTGGTCCAGCACTCGAACGCCGTGCAGTGCCGGGCGTAGGCGGCGATCACCGAGTCGCCGTAGTTCCAGTAGAGGCGGGGCTCGGGATTCAGCCAGAAGGTTCGTCCGGCGCGGGCGGAGACGGCGGCGAAGACGTCCTCGCCGGGGTCGCGGCCGTTGGTGCGGGCGTCGCCGAGGACGATGATCGTGGCCCGGGGGCCGAGGTCGTCGGCGACGAGGGCGTGGAACTCGGCCCAGACGCGGCCGTAGTCGGTGTAGCCGGAGACGTCGGCGACGCCGGCGTCGCGGGCGATGGCCTGGGAGACGGCCGGGAAGCTCCGCTCGCGGGCGAACAGGTCGGTGACCTCGGAGATCCGCTCGATGAACACGAAGGAGCGCATCTTGCGAAACGAGTCGTGGAGGGCGTGGAGGACCGAGAGGAAGAACACGGAGGCCGAGGCGACGCTGGTCGACACGTCGCAGAGGACGTAGATCTCGGGCCGCCGGGGGCGTCGGGGGCGGTAGCGGATGACGACGGGGACGCCGCCGGTCTCGAGCGAGGCGCGCATCGTGCGCCGGACGTCGACGTGCTGGCGGCGGCGGTGCCCGCGGGCCTGGGTGCCGTGGGTGGCCAGGCGCCGCTTGAGCTGGGCGACGATCCGATGGACGGCGGCGAGGTCCTGGAGGGGGTTGGTCGGGAGGGCGCGGTCGAATTCGTGGAGCGGCCGGGCGGGGGGGAGGCTGCGGGTGCGCTCGATCTGGGTGCGCTCGAGCTCGCGGCGGAGCATCGCCTCGAAGCGGCGAAGCGCCTCCCGGGGGAGGCCGTCGCGGCGGGGATCGGCCGGGGGGAGCTCGGGCTGGGGCTCGGTCCGGAGGCCGAGGGCGCGCCGGATGCGCTGGACGTCGACCCCGACCACGCCGGATCCGTCCTGGGCGCGGGAGAAGGCGGCGATGGCGAGGCGGGCGAGGTCGCGGAGGCGGCCCTCCTCGCCGTCGCGGAGGGCGGCGGCGATCTGGGCACGGAGGTGGTCGAGGTCGAGATCGTCGCCGGGACGGGGGGTGTCTGGCCCGGGGTCGTGCTCGCGGACCTCCTCGAGCAGGGCGGCGGCCTCGGCGGCCCGGAAGAAGAAGCGGTCGAAGGTCAGCTCGAAGACGTGGCGGTCCTCCTGGGACTTGGCGAGGGTGGCGGCGAGGCTCTCCCTGAACCCCCGGGCGTCGTCCCAGCCGACCTCCCGGAGGGCGGCGAAGGCGTCGAGTAGCTCGGAGGTCCCGAGGGCGACCCCCTCGCGGCGGAGCTCCTCGCCGAACTCGAGCAGGCGAGCGGCGATGCCCGGGGGGGCGGGTCGGGGCGCGTCAGACGCCGGCGGGCTCGACCTGGTCACCGGAGCGGGTGCCGAGCTTGAGTCCGACCCGGTCGGCCACGAGGTCGAGGTCGGTGCGGTGCTTGACGATCACCGACATGGTCTCCCGGAACGTGGCGGCGTCGATGTCACGGGCGCCGAGGAGGAGCAGGGCGCGGGCCCAGTCGATCGACTCGGCGATCGAGGGGGGCTTCTTGAGGTCGAGCTGGCGGACGACGCCGATCAGCTCGACGAGCTTGCGGGCGATGGTGGCCGGGAGCTCGGGACTGTGCATGCGGACGATGGCGAGCTCGTGCTCGAGGCAGGGGTAGTCGAGCCAGAGGTAGAGGCAGCGACGCTTGAGGGCCTCGGTGAGCTCGCGGGAGTTGTTGGAGGTCAGGAGGACGACGGGGTGCGAGGTGGCCTCGATCCGGCCGAGCTCGGGGATGGTGATCTGGAAGTCGGAGAGGACCTCGAGGAGCATGGCCTCGAACTCCTGGTCGGTCTTGTCGATCTCGTCGATCAGGAGGACGACGGGCTCGGGTGAGGAGATCGCCGTGAGGAGGGGCCGGGCGAGGAGGAACTCCTCGCCGAAGATGTCGTCGTGGACCTGGCTCCAGCCGGCGGAGTCGGCCTGGATGCGGAGGAGCTGCTTGCGGTAGTTCCACTCGTAGAGGGCCTTGGCCTCGTCGAGGCCCTCGTAGCACTGGAGGCGTACGAGCTCGCGGCCGAGGTAGCGGGCCATCGCCTTGGCGAGCTCGGTCTTGCCGACGCCGGCGGGTCCCTCGACGAGCACGGGCTTGCCGAGCCGGGTCGCCAGGTAGGCGACGAGGGCGGTCGACTCGGCCGGGAGGTACCCGGCGGCTTGGAGGCCGTCGGCCACCTCGGCCACCGAGCCGGGGAGCGGGTTCGCCATTCGGCGAATGATAGGAAGTGCGGGTTCGGGGGCCGGGGCGGCGGGGGACGCGGGCGTGGGATGGGGCGGGCCCGGCCGGGCAAATCGGTCAGCGCCGGGTTGCCACGCGGGCCGCCCGGGGAAATAGGATTGGGCCGATCAGCACACGGCGAAAGAGGAGGGAAGACCATGGCAGACGACGTGGTGGACGAGGAGCCGCAGGCGGCCCCGGACGAGGGCGACGCGGCGGCGGACGCGCCGGAGCCGGGGTCGGTCGAGGCGAACGTCCAGGCGGACATCCTTGAGGCGATGAACCAGGCCGAGTCCGG
>JAXDHK010000348.1:0-8280 GCA_034664545.1 Solirubrobacteraceae bacterium | reverse complement strand
CGGCCGAGTACCCCGGCTTGAGGTCGAACTGGAGTCGCCAGACCCCCCGGCGGAGGCGAACCGGGAAGAGCCGGTGGGGGATGCTCCGCCGGAGGCTCCCGCAGACGCCGCGGGTGCGTCCGATGGCGACGCTGCGCCGGACCCGACCGATGGGGTCGAGGTAGTGGAGCCAGACGAGTGAGCCGCCGGGGGCGGCGAGGCCGATCGCGTCGACGAAGTAGCGGACCTTCAGGGTGTGGGGATCCCCGGTCGACGGGCTGAACGAGGCGCCGAAGGTCGTGGTGTGGAATCCGACCCGGGCCTGGAGCGTCCCGTCGGCCACGAGGATCCGGTGGAGGACCCGGTGGGCACCGGCCGGCACCTTCCCGCTCGAGAGCCGCCCGGAGATGGTCCCGCCCGGATGGACCGTCCCGGTTCCGAGGAGGTCCCGGTCGAGCGTCACGCTGTAGCGGTCGGCGGCGTGGAAGCCGCTCCCGGTCAGGCGGACCGTCTGGTCGGGGAGGTAGCAGGGGAGGGCGGTCCGGATCGCGGGCGGCCCGGCCCCGGCGGCGGCCCCGGGGGGTGCCGCGACGGCGGCAGCGGCGATCAGGACGAGCCGGTGTCGCATTCCCCCAGGTTATTCGCCCCCCCGCGCCGAGACGAACGTGGCCCGGAGCCCGGCGGGGACGGCCCCCGGCGTCCGGGGGACCGGTCCGATCAGGTAGAAACGACTGCGTACCGCCACGCCGCGCGAGGGAGGCCCAGATGCCGACATACGTGATGCTGTCCACGCTGACACCGGAGGGAGTCCAGACGATCAAGAACAACCCCCAGCGGATCCTCGAGGTCAACAACGAGATCGAGCAGCTCGGGGCCCGGGTCGTCGCCCAGTGGGCCACGCTCGGGCACTTCGACTTCATCAACATCGTCGAGGCCGAAGGCGACGCGGCGATGGCCCGGGTCTCGCTCGAGCTCGGGTCCCGGGGAACGGCGCGCTACGAGACGTTGGCGGCGATTCCGATCGACGAGTTCATCGCCTCCCTGTGACCGAGCCGGCGCCGGACGAGCGGCCGGGGGCCCGCCCGCGGGTGCTCGTGGTCGGCGGCGGGGGGCGCGAGCACGCGATCGTCCGGGCCCTGACCCGGTCCCCCCGGCGGCCGGAGATCCTCTGCACCCCGGGCAATGCCGGGATCGCCGCCGACGCCCGGGTTCTCGCCATCGGGATCGACGACCTCGACGGGCTCGTCGGCCTGGCCCGGGACGAGGGCGTCGACCTCGTGGTCGTCGGACCCGAGGCGCCGCTGGTCGAGGGTCTGGTCGACGCCCTCGACGCGGCGGGCATCCCGGCGTTCGGGCCGACGGCGGCCGCGGCCCGGCTCGAGGGGTCCAAGCGCTTCGCCAAGGAGGCGATGGCCGAGGCCGGCGTCCCGACCGCGGCCTGGGTGCCCGTCCGGAGCGTCGCCGAGGGCATGGCGGCGATCGACCGGCTGAGCGCCGAGCCGGCGCCCGGGGGTGCTCGGGGGGCTCGGGACCCCTACCCGGTCGTCCTGAAGGCCGACGGCCTCGCCGCCGGGAAGGGGGTGGTGATCGCCAAGGACCCGGGCGAGGCCCGGGCCACGCTCGAGGATCTGCTCGAGGCCCACCGGTTCGAGACCGACCTCGTCGTCGTCGAGGAGTGCCTCGTCGGGCCCGAGGTCTCGCTGCTCGCCCTGTGCGACGGGGAGCGGGCCGTGGCGATGGCGCCGGCCCAGGACTACAAGCGGATCTACGACGGCGACGGGGGGCCGAACACCGGGGGCATGGGCTCCTACTCCCCGGTCCCCTGGATCGACCCGGCCCGGGCCGAGGACTTGGTCCGGGAGATCCACCAGCCGATCGTCGAGCTCATGGCCCGGCGGGGCACCCCCTTTCGCGGCGTCCTCTACGCCGGCCTGATGCTCACGCCCGACGGACCCCGGGTGCTCGAGCTGAACGCCCGGTTCGGGGACCCGGAGACCCAGGCCGTGCTCCCCCGCCTGCGCACCGACCTGCTCGACCTCCTGACCCGGTCGAGCCGTCCCGGGGGCCTGGCCGGAGCCGTCCTCGACTGGTCGCCCGAGTTCGCGGTCACCGTGGTCATGGCCAGCCGGGGCTATCCGGCCTCGTCCTCGAGCGGGGACCCGATCACCGGGCTCGAGGCCGTGGATCCCGGGATCGAGGTGACCCACGCGGGGACGGCCCGGCGGGGCGACCGGATCGTGACCGCCGGCGGCCGGGTGCTCAACCTGACCGCCCTGGCCGACGATCCGGCCCGGGCGCGCGCGGGCGCGTATGCTGCGGCCGACGTGATCGACTTCCCCGGAAAGCAGCTGCGCCGAGACATCGCCGCCCGGGCCGAGCGCCCCCCGGCCGAGACCGAGACCCCCGCCCCACCCGTCGTCGACCCGGCGGTCGTCCTCGCACCGGAGGTCGACCCGGAGGTGGCCGAGACCCTGGCCGAGCTCGAGGAGATCCCGGTCGACGCGCCGCTGGTCGGGATCGTCATGGGCTCACGCAGCGACATGGAGACGATGCACGGAGCCGCCCGGGAGCTCGACTCCCGGGGCATCAGCTACGAGATCCGCGTGATGTCGGCCCACCGGGAGCCGGACATCGTTGCCGAGTACTCCCAGAGCGCCCGGGTCCGCGGCCTCCGGGTGATCATCGCCGGGGCCGGGCTCTCGGCGGCCCTCCCCGGGGCGGTCGCCGCCCACACCGACCTCCCGGTCGTCGGCGTCCCCCTCTCGAGCAGCCTGTCGGCGGCCGGAGGCCTCGACGCCATCCTCTCGATCACCCAGATGCCCCCGGGGGTCCCGGTCGGGTGCGTCGGCCTCAACAACGCCCGGAACGCCGCGATCCTGGCCGCCCGGATCCTCACGGTCGCCGACGCCCCGCCCCCCGCCGGCGGGCCACCGACCGCGCTCGCCTGACCGAGACCGCCCGGGGCCGCGCCCCCCGGGGATAATCCGCCCGTGATCGCCCGCTACACCCGCTCGGAGATCGGGTCCCTGTGGACCGACCAGGCTCGGATGGACGCCTGGCGGCGGGTCGAGCTGGCCGCCGCCGAGGAGCTCGACGGACCGACCGGGGCCGAGCTCGACGCCATCCGGGAGGCGACCTTCACCGTCGCGGCGGTCAACGACCGGGAGCGGGTGACCGATCACGACGTCGCCGCCTTCGTCGACGTGCTCGCCGGGTCGGTCGGGCCCGCCGGCCGGTGGATCCACTACGGCCTGACCTCGTCCGACGTCCTCGACACCGCGCTCGGCCTCCAGGTCCGGGCGGCCGGGGAGGTCGTGGTCGCCGGGGCCCGGGGGCTCGTCCGGACCCTCGTCGACCAGGCCCGGGTCCACGCCGGGACGGTCTGCGTCGGGCGGACCCACGGGATCCACGCCGAGCCGACGACGTTCGGGATCAAGCTGGCCGGCTTCGCCTTCGAGGCCCACCGGAACGCCGAGCGCCTGGCCCGGGCCTTCGACCAGGCGTCGGTCGGGGCGATCTCCGGGGCCGTGGGGACCTATGCGGCCAACAGCCCCGACTACGAGCGCCGGGTCCTCGCCCGGCTCGACCTGCCCGCCGAGTCGGTCTCGACCCAGGTCGTCGCCCGGGACCGCCACGCCGAGCTCCTCGGAGCGATCGCCCTCGCCGGGGCCGGCCTCGAACGCCTGGCCACCGAGGTCCGCCACCTCCAGCGGACCGAGCTCCTCGAGGCGAGCGAGCCGTTTCGGACCGGGGCCCAGAAGGGATCCTCGGCGATGCCCCACAAACGCAACCCGATCGTCAGCGAGCGGATCACCGGTCTGGCCCGGGTCCTCCGGGGCAACGCCCAGGCCGCCCTCGAGAACGTGGCCCTCTGGCACGAGCGCGACATCTCCCACTCGGGGGTCGAGCGGGTGATCCTCCCGGACTCGACGATCCTCCTCGACTACATGCAGCACCTCGCCGTCCGGGTTGTCCGCGGCCTGGTCGTCGACCCCGACCGGATGCGCGAGAACCTCGAGCTGACCCACGGGGCCCTCTTCTCCCAGCCGCTGCTCCTCGCTCTGGTCTCCGGGGGCATGGGCCGGGACGACGCCTATCGCCTGGTCCAGGAGGCCGCCCAGCGGGCCTGGCGCGAGCGGACGCCGCTGCGCGAGCTGCTCGCCTCCGAGCCGGCCGCCGCCGGTCTCGACCTCGACGCGATCTTCGACTACGCCCAGTTCACCCGCTACGCCGGGGAGATCGTCCGGCGCCTCGACGCGATCGCCCCGCCCGTCTAGGGCCGGAGCGGCCGACGGGGGCCGCATGCGGCCGCCGGGTCGAGACCTCGCGTCAACCGAACCTGACGGCCGGACCCGGTCATCGGCCCGGTTTTCCCTGCAAACAAGCGGTTCCCCGGCTCTCCGGGGGCGAGGATTCGAGGCGATGGGTTTGACGACCGGCCTTCGTGGTGACCCTCTGGGCAAGATCAACCCGAACACGGAGGCCCCCCGATGAGTGACCAGAGCCCGCAGGAGTTTCGCCCGATGACGCGGGAGGAGCTCAACCAGTTGGCCGGGGAGGAGCTACCCGAGCGGGCGGCGATGTCGCTGATCAACGCGAACGTCGCGGCCCCGGTGAACCTCGCGGCCGCGCTGAACGTGGCCTCCGACAGCTCGGTCGCCTACGCCAACGCCACGCAGACCGCTCCGATCACCCAGAACAACTAGCCAGGAGGCACGCCATGGCAGACGAGAACACCCCTCAGGAGTACCGTCCCATGACCCGCGAGGAGCTCAACCAGATGGCCGGCGAGGAGCTGCCCGAGCGGGCGGCGATGTCGCTGATCAACGCCAACATCGCGGCACCGGTGAACGCGGCCGTGGCGGCGAACGTCCTCTCGGACAACTCGGTCGCCTACGCCAACGCGACGCAGACCGCCCCGATCGTCCAGGGCAACTAGCCGGTCGAACCCGCCGGACCCGGGCCGGGAGCGAGCGCTCTCGGCCCGCCCGAGCCCCTCAGTCGAAGTCGGTGACCGCGTAGACCGTCCGCTTGGCCAGCTCGACGGTCGACCGGCGGCCGGGCTCGTCGGGGTCCTCGCAGTGGACGGTGTAGAGCTCGCGCCCGACCTGGAGGATCGCGATGACGCGGTTCCCGTCGAGGAGCTCGTCCGACCCGACCTCGATCGTCACGTCGGCCCCGTTGCGCCGGCACATCACCCGGTGGATGCGGCGCTTGTGGGCGACCATTCCCGAATCGGCCTCGGCCCGGGAGCGGAGGTCGTCGTAGAGGCGCTCGGCCCCGGTCCCGTCGTTCTCGTAGCCCGGGATGAAGAAGGGCGTCAAGTTGCCGGTCGCCCCCGTGGGGGGCATCAGCCCCGGCCGCGCTGGCGCGCGGCGTCGCGCTTGGGCTTGATCGCCTTGGGCGCCCGGGTCGGCTGGAGCTTGCGCTCGGCCGGGGTCATCTGCCTGACCTTGAGCTTGCCCGAGGCGATCTGCTCGCGGATCGCCGCGAGCTTCTCGGCCCGTCGCTCCTCTGCCCGGAGCTGTTGTGGTCCCTTTGCAGTTGCCATCGCTACACCGAGGGTACTCCCTTGCGTCATCCGGTACGAAACCCAGGTGTACGGCCGGCCGGAGTACGACCGGAGGGATCGCTAGAGTCAGACCCGTGACCGTCTCCGATCTCCCCCTCCTCAGCTCCGGGAAGGTCCGGGACATGTACGCCTTCGGGGACAACATCCTCATGGTCGCCTCCGACCGGATCTCGACCTACGACGTCGTCCACCCGACGCCGATCCCCGACAAGGGCAAGGTTCTCACCGGCATCTCGGTCCACTGGTTCCGGCTGACCGACCAGATCGTCCCCAACCACCTCCTGGCCGCCGCCGTCCCGGTTCCGACCCCCCTCCGGGGGCGCGGCCTGATCGTCAAGTCGCTCGAGATGCTCCCGGTCGAGTGCGTCGTCCGGGGCTACCTGGCCGGGTCGGGCTGGAAGGACTACCAGGCGACCGGCGCCGTCTCGGGGGTCGAGCTCCCGACCGGCCTGCGCGAGTCCGACCGCCTCCCGGCCCCGATCTTCACCCCGGCCTCGAAGGCCCTGCTCGGAGAGCACGACGAGAACATCGACTTCGAGGGAGCCGTCGCCGCGGTCGGCGACCTGGCGACGGTCGAGCGCCTCCGGGAGATCTCGCTGGCCCTCTACGAGACGGCCGCCGCCCACGCCCTCGAGCGGGGGATCATCCTCGCCGACACCAAGTTCGAGTTCGGCCTCGACCACGGCGGGCGGCTGACGCTGGGCGACGAGGTCCTCACCCCCGACTCCTCGCGCTTCTGGCCGGCCGACGCCTACGAGCCGGGCCGGGGCCAGCCGAGCTTCGACAAGCAGTACGTCCGCGACTGGGCGACGACCACCGGCTGGGACCGGAGCCCCCCGGCGCCGGCCATCCCCGACGAGGTCGTCGAGGGGACGCGCGCCCGGTACGTCGAGGCCTACGAGCGGATCACCGGCGAGCCGTTCAGCGCCTGGATCGAGCGCAGCACCGGCATTTCGACCCCGGCGTGACCCGGGACCCCGGTTCACGAGGCCGCCGCCGGTGAGGGCCCGGGTGCTCGTCCGGCCCAAGGCCGGCATCCTCGACCCCCAGGGGCAGGCGGTCGAGCGAGCGCTCCCGGCGCTCGGGTTCGACGGGGTCACCAACGTCCACGTCGGCCGCCTGATCGAGCTCGACCTCGACGATCCGGCCCGGCTGCCCGAGATGTGCGAGCAGCTCCTGGCCAACCCGCTGATCGAGGACTACGAGGTCCTGCTCGGGTCCGTGGAGGAGCCCCTCGCCGGATGAGGTTCGGCGTCGTCGTCTTCCCGGGCAGCTGCGACGACCTCGACGCCCAGCTGGCCGCCCGCCGGGTCGGGGAGGCGGTGGCCCTCTGGCACGCCGACCGCGACCTCCAGGGGGTCGACGCCGTGGTCATCCCGGGCGGGTTCTCCTACGGCGACTACCTCCGGGCCGGGGCGATCGCCCGGTTCGCGCCGATCATGGCGGAGGTGATCGAGTTCGCCGGGGCCGGGGGCCTGGTGATGGGGATCTGCAACGGCTTCCAGGTCCTCTGCGAGGCGGGCCTCCTCCCGGGGGCGCTCCTCCCGAACACCGGCCTGCGCTTCCTCTGCCGCCAGGTCGAGCTCGAGGTGGTCAACCCGGACACCCCGTTCACCGGGGCCTGCCCCCGGGGCGAGCGGCTGTCGATCCCGGTCAAGCACACGACCGGGCGCTACTACGCCCCGGTCGAGACGCTCGCCGAGCTCGAGGCCGCCGGGCAGGTCGTCCTGCGCTACGCCCCGGACCAGAACCCGAACGGGTCGATCGCCAACATCGCCGGGGTGACCAACGCCGGGGGCAACGTGTTCGGCCTGATGCCCCACCCCGAGCACGCCGTCGACCCCCTGACCGGGTCGACCGACGGCCTCGCGCTCTTCGCCTCGATGCGCGACGCCCTGACCGGGGCCGGGCGCCCGTGACCCCGCCGAGCTCGCCTCCGGCGGCGGCGGCGCCCCCCGGCCGGGCCCGGGCGATCGAGCTCGGCCTGACCGGGGGCGAGTACGACCTGGTCGCCGTGCGCCTCGGGGGCCGGGAGCCCAACGAGGTCGAGCTCGCCATGTTCAGCCTGATGTGGTCCGAGCACTGCGCCTACAAGCACTCGAAGCCGCTCCTTCGGACCCTCCCGACCGACGGCCCCCGCCTCGTCCTCGGGCCGGGCGAGAACGCCGGGGCGGTCGACGTCGGCGGGGGCCTGGTCTGCGCGTTCAAGGTCGAGTCCCACAACCACCCGAGCGCGGTCGAGCCCTTCCAGGGGGCGGCGACCGGGGTCGGCGGCATCCTCCGGGACGTCTTCGCGATCGGGGCCCGGCCGATCGCCATCCTCGACTCCCTCCGGTTCGGCGAGCCCGGCCCGGGCCCGGCCTCCCGGCGGACCCGCTACCTGCTCGAGCGGGCGGTGGCCGGGATCGGCCACTACGGCAACTCGATCGGGGTCCCGACCGTCGGGGGGGAGGTCTACTTCGAGGCCCCGTACGAGCAGAACTGCCTGATCAACGCGATGGCGATCGGCCTGATCGGCCGGGACCGCCTGATCCGGTCGGCGGCCGAGGGCCCGGGCAACGTGCTCGTCCTCTTCGGGGCGGCGACCGGCCGGGACGGGATCGGCGGGGCGTCGGTCCTGGCCAGCGCCGAGCTCGGCGAAGGGGATGAGGCCAAGCGGCCATCGGTGCAGATCGGCGACCCGTTCGCCGAGAAGAAGCTGATGGAGTGCTGCCTGGAGCTGCTGGACC
>JAXDHK010000347.1:0-2500 GCA_034664545.1 Solirubrobacteraceae bacterium | reverse complement strand
CGCTCGCCGAGGAGGCTCATCAGCGCCGGGACGAGGAGGCCGCGGATGACGAAGGCGTCGATCAGGACGGCGACCGCGGCGCCGACGCCGAGCTCCTTGAGGAACACGAGATGGCCGGTGACGAACGCTCCGAGGGCGACAGCGAGGAGGACGGCCGCGGCGGTGACGATCCCGCCGGTTCGCTGGAGGCCGACGGCGATGGCGTCGGCGTCGGGGAGGCCACGGTCCCGGGCCTCCTTGATCCGGGTGAGCAGGAAGACGCCATAGTCGGTCGAGAGGCCGAAGATGATCGCGACGAGCACGAGGAAGTCGGTCTGCTCGATCCCCTCGGGCCGGTCGAACCCGAGGAGGCCGGTGAGGCGCCCGTCCTGGAAGACGAGCACGAGCACCCCGGCGGCGGCGGCCGTGGTCAGGAGGTTCATCAGGAGGGCCTTGATCGGAAGGATGACCGACCCGGTCATCAGCCAGAGGACGACGAGGGTGAGCCCGACGAGGAGGATGACGGCGACCGGGAGCGTGGCGGCGGTCGCCGCGTGCTGGTCGAGCAGGTCGGCGGTCGCCCCGCCCACGGCCACCGGGTAGGGGCCGGGCCGGGCGCGGATGGTCCGGACGACGTCCTGGGCGCCCCTGGTCACCGGCGTGCCCGGCCCGTTCACGTCGATCTCCCAGGTCCCCGACCCGAGGGATCGGGCGGGGGAGACCATCCGGACGCCGGGGATCCGGCGCAAGCCGGCGGCGTAGGCCTCGAGCGCCGGGCCGGCCGAGGGCGGAGCGGTGACGGCGAGGACCACCGGGGTCGAGTCGGCCCCGGGGAAGTCGTGGGTGATCGCGTCGGCGACGGTCCGGGCGCTCTTGCTCGTCGGGAGCAGCGAGGCGTCGACGCCGCTCCAGCGGAGGCCGAGCGCCGGCACGGCGAGGGCGAGCAGCACGACGGTCATGACGACCGCCACGAGGCCGGGACGCCGCATCACCGCCCGGGCGAGCCGGTACCAGCGCCCGGCGTGCTCGGGGCCGGGGACGACCTTCCCGAGCCGGCGGCCCATCAGCACGAAGATGGCCGGGAGGACGCACAGGGTCGAGGCGGCGGCGACGAGGGCGACCACGACGCCGCCGATCCCCATCGAGACGAGGAAGCGCTGGGGGAACACGGTCAGGCAGGCCATGGCGGCGGCGACGGTCACCGCGCTGAAGAGCACGGTTCGCCCGGCCGTGGCCATCGTCGTGCGCACGGCCGTCGGAACGTCGGCTCCGCCGCCGAGCTCCTCACGGAAGCGGGAGACGCAGAACAGGCTGTAGTCGACCGCGAGGCCGAGCCCGAGTCCGATCACGAGGTTCAACGCGAACGGGGAGAGGGCGATCCCGGTGTTGACGGCCCGGAGGATGGCGAACGTCCCGAGGACGCTGAGGCCGCCGATGGCGACCGGGAGGAGGGCGGCGACCCCCCGGAAGACGACGAGCGAGAGCAGGGCGAGGAGGGGGAAGGCGATCAGCTCGGCGATCGCCAGGTCGCTCGTCGCCAGGCCGCCGACCTGCTGACCGGCGACCGTCGGCCCGCCGAGCACGACCGCCGGGTCCCCGGCCGCCCGGGCCCGGATGTGGGCGATGGCCTCCGCGTCGCCCGTGTTCGGGCCGAGCGTGACGCCGAGCAGGACGGCGCGTCCGTCGCGGGACACCGCCGCCGACGGACCGGAGGCGGGGGGGACGCCGACCCGGGCGATCTCGGAGTCGGCCCGGAGGAGCCGGACGACCCGGGCGACCTCGGGGCTCGACCGGGGCGCCCGGACGAGGACGACGATGCCGGGGTTGGCCGACAGGCCGGTCGCCCGCTCGATCTGGGCCCGGGCGTGGGCCGCCTCCGACCCGGGGGCGTCGAAGGCGTTGGGGGCGTCGAAGCTCCCCGGGGCCGGACCGCCGAGGACGGCGACGACCAGGAACACGACGCCGGCGAGCGCCGCCACCCGGCGGGGACGCCGGCAGGCGAGGTCGCTCAGACGCCGGAGCACGAGGCCTCCCGGAGCAGCGGACGGACCTCGGCGACCCAGTCGAGGGTGGCCTGGGCGTGGCGCATTCCGTAGACGGCCGTCGCCCGGCGGAACGCCGTCTCCGGCCGTCCGGCGAGGCGATCGGCCACGGCGCCGAATCGGTCGCGGTCGGCCCGGGCGTTCGCCTCGTACCGGTCGAGGAGGGCGTCGAGGCGCTCGAAATCGACCCGGTCGCCGAAGAACACCCGGACGAGGAAGAGGTTGCGGGTCCGCTCCACCGAGACCTCGGCCTCCTCGAGCCACCGCCGGAGCTCGGCCGCCCCGGCCTCGGTCAGCTCGTATACGCGCTTGGTCGGGAACCGGGGCTGGGGGATCTCGGTCGCCGAGACCAGCCCGAGGCCGCAGAGCCGGTCGAGCTCCGAGTAGATCTGGCTCCGGGCGATCGGAAAGAAGTTCCCGATCGACCGCTCGCTGAACCCGGCCAGCTCGTGTCCGGTCGCCGGCTTCACCGACACGAG